>NZ_JAVFVX010000010.1:0-126686 GCF_033441795.1 Streptomyces sp. ADMS
AGTTCACCGAGCACTCCATGAAGAACCTGGAGTCCGGGCGCAAGACGAGCATCACGGTCGCCGACTTCGTCGTCCTGGCCGATGTCCTAGGCATCCCGCCCGTGGCTCTCCTCTTCCCACTCGGTACCTCCGCCACCGTGGAGGTCCTCCCCGGCAAAGAGGTGTCCACCTGGGATGCTCTCGCGTGGTTCACGGGCGAGACTCCCATGGACCAACCGGCGCCCGAGGGCACCGCCCGGGACGTACTCGACGTCTTCCGTAACCACGGCGACCTGGTGGCCGCCGCGTTGATGTCCACCGCGCTGGCCACGGAGAGACGCCGCCAGGCCAGCACCGCTTTGGACCGGGCACGCCGGACCGCGCTCCTGGAGCGGGCCAGCAGCTACGAGGAGCACGCCTTCGAGGACTGTGCCGAGCTACGGGCTTTCCGGGGGCGCATGCGCGATCGGGATCTGGTGCCGCCCTCGCTCCCCTCAGAACTGGCCCATGTCGACCACCCCGAGAACAACCCCGAGGACGGCGAGTGAAGAACGGTACGACCTCCCGTCGGTGCGCCTGCCGGAACCCGACCACAGGCAAGCCGTACGGGGCGGCATGCCCCAAGGCATCCAACACTCGGCATGGCCTCTGGTACGCCATCCAGGAACTTGTCCCCCGCCAGGACGGCACCCGCCGCCGGTTCCGTCGGGGCGGATTCGAAACCGCCACCGCCGCGAAGACGGAGCTCTCCAAGGTCGCGGCGCTCATGGCGATACCGGACGAGGACGACCCGGCCGGTCAGCTCGCCATCAGCGATCTCCTCGAAGCCTGCGCGGCGGCGAAGGAGCCGCTGCCGGACTACGACGAGACCCTGCGACGCTTCAAGACCGGCCAGGCACTCAACTCGAAGATCACCGTTGGCGAGTGGCTCGACACTTGGCTGGCGGGCCGCAAGCGCCTTCGCGTGACCGGCTACAAGCGTTACGAGTGCGACGTCCGCGTCCACCTCAAGCCGCACCTGGGCAACATCCGGCTGGACAAGCTCAGGGTCCACCACCTGAATACGATGTTCGACTCGATCAACGAGCGCAACATCGAGATCCAGGAGCAGAACGCCCAGAGGAAGGCAGTTCAGGCCGAACTCAAGGCGACCCCGAACAAGGGTGCTGAGAACCGCGCCCGTCGGGGGTGGTTCAGGGCCCAGCTCGACGCGATGCCGCCGTTCCGCCGTATCACCAGCCTCAATACCCAGCCGCACATCAAAGCCACGCTAAGGGCCGCCCTGAACGTGGCCATCGCCCAGCAGGTGATGTCCCCCTTCAATCCGGCCGAGCACGTCGAGCTCCTCCCTGGCACGAAGCCGAAGGCCCTGATCTGGACCGACGAGCGAATTGCTCGCTGGCAGGCGGCTGGAGTCAAGCCTTCGCCCGTCATGGTCTGGACCCCGGAGCAGACGGGGAAGTTCCTCGACTTCGTCGCTGGTGACCGGCTCTACCCGCTGTGGCGGCTGATCTCCTTCCGAGGAACCCGGCGCGGCGAGTCGTGCGGTGCCCGGTGGGAGGACCTGTCGGCCGCTGAGCGGTCACTGGCCATCGCCACGCAGCTCGTCCAGGACGGCTGGGAGATTCACGAGGGCGCCCCGAAGACCGACTCGGGCATCCGTCTCATCGCCCTGGACGACGAGACCTTCGACGTCCTCCAGGCCCACAAACTTCGTCAGGAGCGCGAGCGCGAGCAGTGGGGCGAGGGCTGGAAAGACACCGGACGAATATTCACCCAGGAGGACGGCTCCCTGCTCCACCCGGGCAAGGTGAGCGACCTCTTCGAGCGACTGGTCACCGCCGCCGGCCTGCCTCCGATCCGGCTCCACGACCTTCGCCACGTCGCCGCCACGCTCATGCTCGCGGCCGGGGTGGACATCAAGGTCGTCAGCGAAACGCTCGGCCACTCGGACACCCGCATCACCCGCGACATCTACCAGGCGGTCCTGGACGGCCTCGCACGCGACGCCGCCGAAAAGGTTGTCCAACTCGTCCCGCGCTCACGCCCCCACCTCAGCGCGGTCCCGAACAAACAGACCCCCGAGCCCTCCCGCACCCTGCCGAGGATGCAGCCCCCCAAGCGCCCCTCAGCCGAGGAAGAGGAGCACACCGCCTGAGAATGGCGTAGTGGACAGCCCCGGTCAGTGGGTGCCTGACCGGAGCCCGCTCGCGCGTCGGATGGCGCTTTCGCTCGTTGGCCGTCGATCCTCCCGGATCACACTGAGCTCTCGGCTACCACCCGGCCAGTACCTCCTGCTCGCCGCCACCAAGCAGTCGTCCAACGCCTTATGGAAGGCCGCCGACCAACTCGACGAAGCAGGCGCTACGGCCTCCACCTGACAGGCCCGCTACGACTGGACACACTTCGCAGCCGCCGTCGTGAGCGTCGCGGGACCGCGCTCTGTCACCGACGCGGCCGACGATCTACGTCGAGCCATGTACGACTGGGAATGATCTGCACAGCGTGGACCCACACAGCCGTGCTCGGCGGAGGCGGACGCCTCGAACCCTTCGACACGCGCTTGAAAAGTGGCTGCTACTCACGGCCGGAATCGACACCGACGCTGGCCATACGTTCAGCGCAGGTCGAACGGCTCGATCTTGGGGTTGGCGAACGGCCCCCCATATGCGGCCGTGTTCCCTTGGTCATCCAGGCGGGCTGCAGCCGACTCGACCACCAGAAGGGCGTACAGGCCCTTGTCAGGATCGATGGGAACTAGGCCGTACTCTTCGTCGACCTCCTGTGCTGACAGGCCCAGTTCCTCCAAGGCGTCCTGCATCGCCGCCCCGCGGGGGAGGGTCACAGTTACGAGGAGTGTGTGTTCCTTCAGCATCTTGCACCGCCAGCTAGATGGACCCCTGTGTCTTGAGCATCTCTATGAGGCCGGGGACGCTAACAATCCCATAGCCGTAATCGTCTGTGAAGCCCAATCCTGTCGGGTCGTATGCCGCGCGCTGAAACATCTGCCGCATCTGTTGGGGCGTGACCTGCGCAGACGGGACTCGGGTTCGCAGCGCGGCCAGCACGCCAGCTGCAACCGGACACGCGGCCGATGTCCCGTCGTCCGCTGTGCCAGGACCCAGCCGCTGCGAGCCCAGGAAGTGTGTGTATGCGCATACATCAGGTTTCCGCTGGTCAAGTCGCCCCGGCCCTTGGGAAGAGTAGCCTACCCATTTGTCTGTTATATCCACCCCGCCGACCGACAGCACTTTCGGATGCGAGTTAGCACCCACGATAGACCGGCTCAGGTAGCCGCACCTCCGGTCTGGGCACTCTCGACCGCAGTTCCCGGCCGCGAACAGGATGTCCGCGCCGGCACTCTCCAGTGCGGCCACCGTGAGGCTGAACGGATGCCCAAGGTTGTCGGAATAGTTCCCAGGGCTTCCAGGCGCAAAGTCCCACTGGGGCGAGAAGCATCCCCAGCTGTTAGTCACGACCAGCGCACGACTCTCCTCCGGCATCGCGTCCAAGACGGTACGGAGGTGGGCATACGCCGCGATACCGTCGGATGTGTATGCCTCCATGACTGTGCGCCCTCTGCGCTTGGTTAGCAGTAGCGCGACGTCGAGCAGTTCTGCGCTCGGAGCGGCAATCCCGACGTCGAACGCACACATCGTGCCATGGTCGACGTCGAACGCCCCTGGTGTGTGGTTAATGCTCGACGGGCTCCAGCTCCGCGCATGATCGACCGAGACTCCTGCGCCAGCGGAGGCTAGATGCTCAGCGTTGATGCCCTCGTCTACGACTGCAACCGCGACAGCGTTGCCGTCCATGCCGAGCGATCGCAGCTCCGGCACGTGCAGACTCTCCGCTACGTCCTCCCACGTGCCGAGAGGGCCATCGTCAGCGCAGAGCGGCATGGTCTCGATCATCGGGTCAGCAAAAACGCCTACGATGTCGTGCTGGCTTGCGACGAGCTGAGCCAGGCGAGACGCCAGGTCATCGTCCGCGATCTCACCCCGGACCAGAACACTCGCCGTCATTGGCTCCAACGAGAAGGTCAGAGGCTGCCGCAATGACAGAGGATCACCGTCGGTCGCTCTAGGAAGCGGCTTCGGCATGGCCACCGGGGCGTAGGAGAAGTCCAGCTCAATACCGGGAAGGTCACCGACTACATCCTGCACGGTCTGCTTGCCTGGCGAGTCGATGACTGCGGCAGTGATGTCTTGAGCAGGCCGGAGCTGAAGCAGAATGTGCACGGCCACCACCACCTGAACCTAGGCGAGCAGGTTGCTACCCCTTCTAGGCTGGCCCAACGCCCACACTTCGGCCACTTGGCCGAATGCGCAGCGCAAGTAGTGCCGCAGCGCGATGGCATTTGTCGAGCTCACGCCCGGCGGCTTTGTAGAACTTCAACAACGCCGTCGTGCAGACCACGCCGATGTCACGCACCGAGTCGGCCACCCCGCCAACAGCCGAACTGCAGCGATGGCCGCACTTCGGCCTCACCTACTCTTTCAAGTGGCCCGGGTGCGGAGATCCGCCACCCGCCAGAAGGCAAAGAGATAGGAAAAACCCCAGGTCACGGCGAGTGAGTCCTGGGGTTTCTCGGAGCCGCCTTCGGGATTCGAACCCGAGACCTACGCATTACGAGTGCGTTGCTCTGGCCATCTGAGCTAAGGCGGCGCACTGTTCGCACCATGGTGCGGTCAGCAACGTCGGTAAGTCTACACAGTTTCGGAAGGTGCCCCGCACACCCCCCGACGCCCTCCGTACAGGCGCCCGCCGCGCCGCTACGAACAGCGTTCCCCCTGTGCCGGAGTGGTCCCCCGGAGCAGATACGCGTTGATCGCGTCGTCGATACAGTCGCTGCCCCGTCCGTACGCAGTGTGGCCGTCGCCCTCGTAGGTGAGGAGGCGGGCCGAGGAGAGTTGGCGGGAGAGGGACTGAGCCCAGCGGTACGGGGTCGCCGGGTCGCGGGTCGTCCCGACCACCACGATCGGAGCCGCGCCCTTCGCCTCGATGCGACGCGGTTCGCCGGTCGGCCGAACCGGCCAGTACGCGCAGCTCAGGGAGGCCCAGGCCATGGCCTCGCCGAAGACCGGGGACGCCTTCTCGAAGGACGGCAGCGCCTCGCGTACCTGGTCGGGGGTGGCGTACGCCGCCGGGAGGTCGAGGCAGTTCACGGCCGCGTTGGCGAACATCAGGTTCGAGTACTGGCCGTCGGCGTCGCGCTCGTAGTAGCTGTCGGCGAGGAACAGCAGACCCGCGCCGTCCTTGTCCCGCATCGCCAAGGTCAGCGACTCGCGCAGTTGCGGCCAGGTGCTCTCGTCGTACATCGCGGCGATCACGCCGGTCGTGGCGAGTGCCTCGCCCAGCCTGCGGCCGTCCGCGTCGCCCGTCGGGATCGGCGACTCGTCGAGGCGGTCGAAGAACGACTTCAGGTTGGTGCCGACCTCGCCCTCCTCCGCGCCCAGAGGGCAGTCCGTCTGTCGTACGCAGTCCTTCGCGAACGCGTCGAACGCCGTCTCGAAGCCCGCCGTCTGGTCGAGGTTCAGCCGACGCGCGGGCAGGGAGGGGTCCATCGCGCCGTCCAGGACCAGTCGTCCCACGCGGTCCGGGAAGAGTCCCGCATACGTCGCCCCGAGGAGCGTTCCGTACGACGCCCCCACGTACGTCAGCCGCCGGTCGCCCAGCACTCCCCGCAGGATGTCCATGTCGCGGGCGGCCTCCACCGTGGACATGTGCCGCAGCAGATCGGGCGAACCACTGCCGCACCCCTCAGCGAACTCCTTGTACGCGCCGACCAGTTCGTCCGTCTCCCGTTCGTTGTCGGGAGTCGTGTCCGTCTGCGTGTACGTGTCCATCTCGCGGCCGTCCAGGCACTCGACCGGCTCGCTGCGGGCCACCCCGCGCGGGTCGACCGCGACCATGTCGTAGCGCGCGCGGACCTCGGCCGGGTAGCCGATCGCGGCGTACGACTGCAGGTATCCGACCGCCGAACCGCCGGGCCCGCCCGGGTTCACCAGCAGCGAGCCGAGCGGCTTGCCCGTGCCCGTGGCCTTCTTCCGGGAGACGGCGAGTCTGACGTCGCCCTCGGACGGGGCCGCGTAGTCGAGGGGTGCCTTCATCGTGGCGCACTGGAAACCGGGTACACCGCACGACCGCCAGCTCAGCTTCTGCGCGTAGTACGGCGCGAGTCCGGCCTGCGTCGCCGACTTGGCCGACGAACTCGCCGCGCTCGTCGAACTCCCCGTGGAACAGGCGGAGACGAGCAGCGCGGCAACAGCGAGCAACGTCCAGGTCTGACGAGGTGTGCGCATCCTGTCCATTCAGCGAGCGTAACCCTGAGGAATCGCATGAATACTCTGCGTCCACAACATGACTCGTACGAGTTACGAACGCCGAACGATGAAACGACGAACGGCGTGTACCGAGTGACGCGTCGTTCTTCACTCGTGACCAGTGGCCCGGGCGGCTGTCAGCCCGCTCTCAGCGCCAGCGTCATCGCCTCCACCGCCAGCAGCGGTGCCACGTTGCGGTCCAGGGCCTCGCGGCACGCGGCGATCGCGTCGATGCGGCGGAGCGTCGACTCGGGTGAGCCGGCGCGGGCCAGGCGCTCCAGGGTGTCCTCGGCCTCCGCGTTGGCGATCGCCAGGCGCGAGCCCAGCTGGAGGGCGAGAACGTCGCGGTAGAAGCCGGTGAGATCGATCAGGGCGAGGTCGAGGGTGTCGCGCTGCGTACGCGTTCTCCGGCGCTTCTGGCGGTCCTCCAGCTCCTTCATCACGCCGGCCGTGCCGCGCGGCATCCGGCCGCCCTGGGCTGCCCCGAGCGCCGTCTTCAGCTCCTCCGTCTCCTTGACGTCGACGTCCTCGGCGAGCTGTTTGGCGTCCTCCGACGCCGAGTCGATCAGCTCCTGGGCGGCCTTCAGACAGCCGCCGACGTCCTCGACGCGGAGCGGCAGCCTGAGTACGGCGGCCCGGCGCTCGCGGGCCCGCGCGTCCGTGGCCAGACGGCGGGCGCGGCCGATGTGGCCCTGGGTGGCCCTGGCCACGGTGTGCGCGACGTCCGGCTCGATACCGTCCCGGCGGATGAGGATGTCCGCCACCGCCTCCACCGGCGGTGTACGCAGGGTGAGGAGACGGCAGCGGGAGCGGATCGTGGGCAGCACGTCCTCGATGGACGGGGCGCACAGCAGCCACACCGTGCGCGGCGCGGGCTCCTCGACGGCCTTGAGCAGGACGTTGCCCGCGCCCTCCGTGAGACGGTCCGCGTCCTCCAGGACGATAACCTGCCAGCGTCCGACGGCCGGAGACAGCTGGGCCCGCCGGACCAGGGCGCGGGTCTCCTTGACGCCGATGGAGAGGAGGTCGGTGCGGACGACGTCCACGTCGGCGTGCGTGCCGGTCAGGCTCGTGTGGCAGCCGTCGCAGAACCCGCAGCCGGGAACTCCGCCGAGGGCACGGTCGGGGCTCACGCACTGGAGGGCGGCGGCGAAGGCACGGGCCGCCGTGGACCGGCCGGAGCCGGGCGGCCCGGTGAAGAGCCAGGCGTGCGTCATCTTCGACGCCTCGGGCTGGGGTTCGCTCGCGGCGACGGCGGTGACCAGGGCGTCGGCATCCCGCGCGGCGGCCTCCAGCTGCGCGCTCACCTTCTCCTGGCCCACCAGGTCGTCCCACACCGGCATGGGAGCACCGCCCTTTCGTCACGCCGTTTCTTCACGCCGTTCTTCACACCATTGCGTCAGGCCGATTCGTCACGGCTTGCCCACGAAATCCATTGTGAGGGTCCCCACTGACAACGAGTTCCCACCGACAACAGGTCCCCACCGACAATGGGCCTCACCGAAAACCGGTCCCCACCGACGACGGGCTCCCCTGAGTCGGGCCTGACGACGCCCGCGCCTCAGGGGCGCCGCCCACCCCGCCCGCGCCCCTCGTCCCGGTCGTCGTCCGCGTGCGGCCCGAACAGCTCGTCGGCCAGTGTCGGCAGGTCGTCCAGCGGAGTTTCCTCCGCCCAGTCGGAGCGCGGACGGCGGCGCGGGGCGCCGTCGGCGTCGAGCTGGGGCAGCTCCCGCGTGCGGTCCTCGCCGGCCCCGGACTGTCCGTCCGCACGCTCGTCCCGGAAGAACCCGGGCGGCACCCGGTCCGCAGGCGCGCCGTCCCGCCGACCCGCCCTGTCCTCCCGTACGGGAGGCAGCACCGCGGTCTCATCGGCCGCACCCGGCACCACGGGCGGCAGCACAGCTGTCTCGTCGGCGGCCCCCGGAGGCACCGGCGGCAGCACAGCCGTCTCGTCAGCCGCACCCGGCACCACAGGACGCAGCACAGCCGTCTCGTCAGCCGCACCCGAGGGAACCGGCGGCAGCACAGCCGTCTCCTCCGCGGCCCCCGAAGGCACCGGCGGCTTCTGCAGCTTCGCCGTCACCTCGGAATCGGAACCGCCGGACCGACCGCCACTCGCCCCACCGGACCCCGCAGCCCCAGCCGCACCTGCACGCGCACCCGTGCCCGAAGCCCCGCCTGTACCCGAACCCGTACCCGAACCCGAAGCCCCGCCCGTACCCGAAGCCGCTCCCCCGGCATCAGCCGCCGAGGCCGCCGCCTCGGCTGCCGCGGAAGCCGCGGCAGCCGTCGCGGAAGCCGTAGCCGCCGCCTCAGCAACGCGCCGCCGCTCCGCCTCCGCGACGCGCCGCCGCTCCGCCTCCGCCCTTACGAGCGCCTCCTCGGCCTTCCGCTGCTTCTCCAGCCGCCGTTCCTCCGCCTCCGCGTGCAGCCGCGCCTCTTCCTCGGCCTGCTTGCGCCGGCGGTCCTCATCGGCCTTGCGGCGGGCCTCGGCCTCGGCGCGGGCCTTCTCCTCCGCGATAAGCCGTACCCGCTCCTCCTCGGCGCGGCGGCGCGCGTCCTCGGCCCGCTGCCGGGCCTCCTCCGCCTGGCGTTCGGCCTCGCGGCGCTGCGCCTCCTCCAGCTCGCGGCGCTTGCGCTCCTCCTCCTCGGCGCGCAGCCGGGCCAGCGTCTCCTGGCGCTCACGCTCGAGGCGCTCCTCCTCGGCCTTGCGCGCGGCCTCTTCCTCCGCCTTGCGCCTGGCCTCCTCCTGGGCCGCCCTGCGGGCCTCTTCCTGGGCCTTCACCTCGGCCTCGGACAGGGGCAGCATCAGGTCGAGCCGGTGACGGACGACCGTCGTGACGGCCTCGGGCTGCTGGCCCCCGTCGACGACCAGATAGCGGCCCGGGTCGGCGGCGGCCAGCGTGAGGAAACCGGACCGCACGCGCTCGTGGAACTCGGCCGGCTCCGACTCCAGCCGGTCCGGCGCCTCCGTGAACCGCTCGCGCGCGGCCTCCGGGGAGACATCCAGCAGGACGGTCAGATGCGGCACCAGGCCGTCGGTCGCCCAGCGCGAGATCCGCGCGATCTCCGTCGGGGAGAGGTCCCGGCCCGCGCCCTGATAGGCCACCGACGAATCGATGTACCGGTCGGAGATGACGACCGCGCCCCGTTCCAGAGCGGGCCGTACGACCGTGTCGACGTGCTCCGCGCGGTCCGCCGCGTACAGGAGCGCCTCCGCGCGGTGCGACAGACCGGCGCTGGACACATCCAGCAGGATCGACCGCAGCCGCTTGCCCACCGGAGTCGCCCCCGGCTCACGTGTGACCACGACTTCGTGGCCCTTGGCCCTTATCCACTCGGCGAGCGCCTTCGCCTGTGTGGACTTGCCGGCCCCGTCGCCGCCCTCCAGGGCGATGAAGAAGCCGTTCGCAGCGGTTGCCTGTACGGGGTCGTCGCCACCGCGCACCGCGTCCCGCAGATCGTGCCGCAGGGGTACGCCGGAGCGGTCGTCGGCCTTGGCGAGGACCAGGGCGGCCACCGGCAGCAGCAGCGCGCCGACCAGCATCAGCGTGAACGCCGCGCCACCGTGCGCGAACACGAACTTGCCGCTCTCCAGGCGGTGCGGGCCGATGAGGGCCGCCACCAGGGGGGCGATCAGCACGGCCAGCGCCACGGACACCCGTACGACCGCGTGCAGATGCTCCGTCAGCCGCGTCCGCCGCTGGTCCTCGGTCTCCTGGTCGAGCAGCGTGTGCCCGGTGTTGGCGGCGATACCCGCGCCAAGGCCCGCGAGAGCGACGACCATCAGCACCGTCGTCACGTCCGGGACCAGCCCGGCG
Organism: Streptomyces sp. ADMS; assembly: GCF_033441795.1. NCBI lineage: Bacteria > Bacillati > Actinomycetota > Actinomycetes > Kitasatosporales > Streptomycetaceae > Streptomyces > Streptomyces sp. ADMS. The sequence goes on from NZ_JAVFVX010000010.1 coordinate 10,127, forward strand.
GCGAGCAGCGCGATCCCTGTGAAGGCGACGGCGAGCGCGAGCAGCCGGCGCCGCGACAGCGACACCAGCACCTTCGGTGCCGTACGGATGCCGACGACCGTGCCGCCGGTCGACGCCAGGACCAGCAGCCCGTACATCACCGGCCCGCCGCCCAGGTCCTCGGCGTGCAGTACGGCCACGGAGACGGCCGCCGCGACCGCGCCGGAGACGGCCGCGCAGGCCAGGACGAGCAGCGGGATCGCGCCTGTACGGCCCGTGTCGGCGGCGGTGCCGGACTTGGGGCGGCGCAGGCCTTCGAGCGGTGACCGCGCGCGCGGGGTGCGGGCGTCGGGCAGTTCGAGGGAGGTGAGCACGGACAGCGAGGCGGCGAACAGTCCGGCCGCGACGTACGACCCGAAGGCCGCCTGATGCCGGCCGAACCAGTCGATCCCGGTGCCCAGCAGGTTGTTGAACAACCCGGCGCCGACGAGCGCGGCGCCCGCGAGCGGCAGCGCGACGAAGGTCGTACGCAGGGAAAGGCGCCGTAGGGCTTCCATGTGGTCCGGCAGCGGGCGGACCGTCGCTCCCTCCGGGGGCGGCGCGGGCAGCAGCGCGGGCGCCGCGCTCTCCCGGCACACCGTCCAGAAGCGCTCCGCGACTCCGGTCACGAAGGCGATGACCAGGAGGACGGCCAGGGCGTTCTCCGGCATCCAGTCGATCCACAGGGGCGCGATGATCATGAGTACGGCGCGCAGTCCGTCCGCGCCGGCCATGGTCCAGCGGCGGTCGAGCGGGCCCTCCCGCGAGGTGAGCGACGTGAGCGGGCCGAGCAGGACGGCGCCGAAGAGCAGGGTGGCCAGAACGCGTGCCCCGAAGACGGCGGTCACGGCGAGTGCCACTCCCCGGGAGCCGCCGCCGAACGAGCCCTCGGCGATGGCCGCCTGGAGGACGAGCACCACGAGGACGAGTAGCGCGAGGGCGTCACCGACCCCGCCCACCAGCTGCGCACTCCACAGCCTCTTCAGCTGGGGCTGGCGCAGCAGGGCGCGGACGGCGCGTTCGCGGGAGTCCGCGACCAAGGCGTCGTCGGGGGCCTGGTGGATGGCCGTTGGCTGCTCGGCTGGCGTCATGCTTTCAGCCTATCGGCAGCCACCGACAGCCCGAAGTGGCCGTCCGGACGTACGACCGCCCCGACACCTCATGGTGCCGGGGCGGTCGTTTCGCGAAGCTCGCGCGAAGGTGAAGTGAAGACCACTCACCGTAATCGGTCGCGACCCTCGCCGATGTCGTCGCGACCGACGGGCTCACTCCTCGACCGTGGCCCTCGCCGTGGTCGCCTTCTTGGCCGGAGCCTTCTTCGCGGCCGTCGTCTTGGCGGCCGCAGTCTTGGCGGCCGTCGTCTTCTTGGCGGCGGTCTTGGTCGCGGCCGCCTTCTTGGCGGGGGCCTTCTTCGCCGGCGCCTTCTTCGCCGTCTTCTTGGCGGGCGTCTTGGCGCGCTTCTCGGCGAGCAGCTCGTAGCCGCGCTCCGGGGTGATCTCCTCGACGCTGTCGCCGGAGCGCAGGGTCGCGTTGCTCTCGCCGTCGGTCACGTACGGCCCGAAGCGACCGTCCTTGACGACCACCGGCTTTCCGCTGACCGGGTCCGTGCCCAGCTCCTTCAGCGGCGGCTTGGCGGCGGCCCGGCCACGCTGCTTGGGCTGGGAATAGATCTCCAGCGCCTCTTCGAGGGTGATCGTGAAGAGCTGGTCCTCGGTCTGCAGGGACCGCGAGTCCGTGCCCTTCTTGAGGTAGGGCCCGTAGCGCCCGTTCTGCGCGGTGATCTCCACGCCCTCCGCGTCCTTGCCGACGACCCTGGGCAGGGACATCAGCTTGAGCGCGTCCGCCAGCGTCACCGTGTCCAGGGACATCGACTTGAACAGCGAGGCCGTACGCGGCTTGACGGCGTTCTTGCCGGTCTTCGGGGTGCCCTCGGGGAGCACTTCGGTGACGTACGGGCCGTAGCGGCCGTCCCTGGCGATGATCTGGTTGCCGGACTCGGCGTCGGCGCCCAGCTCGAAGTCGCCGCTCGGCTTGGCGAGCAGTTCCTCCGCCAGTTCGACGGACAGCTCGTCGGGCGCGAGGTCCTCCTGCACGTCCGCGCGCTGGTGGTTCTCGGAGTCCTTCTCGCCGCGCTCGATGTACGGGCCGTAGCGCCCGACGCGCAGCACGATGTCGTTGCCCACCGGGAACGACGACACCTCGCGCGCGTCGATCGCGCCCAGGTCGGTCACCAGTTCCTTGAGACCGCCGAGGTGGTCCCCGTCGCCGTTGCCGGCCTCGGCCGCGCCGCCGACGGCGGGAGCACCATTGGCACCCTCGCCGAAGTAGAAGCGCTTCAGCCACGGCACGGACTGGGCCTCGCCGCGGGCGATGCGGTCGAGGTCGTCCTCCATCCGGGCGGTGAAGTCGTAGTCGACGAGCCGCCCGAAGTGCTTCTCCAGAAGGTTGACCACGGCGAAGGACAGGAAGGACGGCACGAGGGCCGTGCCCTTCTTGAAGACGTAACCGCGGTCGAGGATGGTCCCGATGATCGACGCGTACGTCGACGGGCGGCCGATCTCGCGCTCTTCGAGCTCCTTGACCAGCGATGCCTCGGTGTAGCGGGCCGGGGGCTTGGTGGCGTGCCCGTCGACCGTGATCTCCTCGGCGGACAGGGCGTCGCCCTCGCCGACCTGGGGCAGGCGGCGCTCGCGGTCGTCCAGTTCGGCGTTCGGGTCGTCGGCGCCCTCGACGTACGCCTTCAGGAAGCCGTGGAAGGTGATCGTCTTGCCGGAGGCGCTGAACTCGGTGTCCCGGCCGTCGGAAGAGGTGCCCGCGATCTTCACGGTGACCGAGTTGCCGACCGCGTCCTTCATCTGGGAGGCGACCGTGCGCTTCCAGATCAGCTCGTAGAGCCTGAACTGGTCGCCGGTCAGGCCCGTCTCCGCAGGGGTGCGGAAACGATCGCCCGACGGGCGGATCGCCTCGTGCGCCTCCTGCGCGTTCTTGACCTTCCCGGCGTACGTCCTCGGGGACGAGGGCAGGTAGTCGGCGCCGTACAGCTGGGTGACCTGGGCCCGGGCGGCGGTGATCGCCGTGTCCGACAGGGTCGTGGAGTCCGTACGCATATAGGTGATGAAGCCGTTCTCGTACAGCTTCTGCGCCACCTGCATGGTCGCCTTCGCACCGAAGCCGAGCTTGCGGCTGGCCTCCTGCTGGAGCGTCGTCGTACGGAACGGGGCGTACGGCGAACGGCGGTACGGCTTCGACTCGACCGAGCGGACGGCGAAGCGGGTGTTCTCCAGGGCGGCGGCCAGGGCGCGGGCGTTCGCCTCGTCCAGATGGAGGGTGTTCGCGCTCTTCAGTTGTCCCAGGGAGTCGAAGTCGCGGCCCTGCGCGACTCGCCTGCCGTCGACGCTCGAAAGGCGGGCGACCAGTGACGACGGGTCCGAGGAGTCCCCCGCGCGGCCGGTCGCGAAGGTCCCCGTGAGGTCCCAGTACTCAGCAGAACGGAAAGCGATGCGCTCGCGTTCCCGCTCCACCACGAGTCGGGTCGCGACCGACTGGACACGGCCGGCCGACAACCGCGGCATGACCTTCTTCCACAGGACCGGCGAGACCTCGTAGCCGTAGAGACGGTCGAGGATGCGGCGGGTCTCCTGGGCGTCGACCAGCTTCTGGTTCAGCTCGCGCGGGTTGGCCACGGCGGCCTGGATCGCGGCCTTGGTGATCTCGTGGAAGACCATCCGCTTGACCGGAACCTTGGGCTTCAGGACTTCCTGGAGGTGCCACGCGATGGCCTCACCCTCGCGGTCCTCATCGGTGGCGAGGAAGAGTTCGTCGGAGTCCTTCAGCAGGTCCTTGAGCTTCTTGACCTGGGCCTTCTTGTCCGCGTTGACCACGTAGATCGGCTGGAAGTCGTGTTCGACGTCCACGCCGAGGCGGCGCACCTCACCGGTGTACTGCTCGGGCACCTCGGCGGCGCCGTTGGGGAGGTCGCGGATGTGCCCGACGCTCGCCTCGACGACGTATCCGGGGCCGAGATAGCCCTTGATCGTCTTCGCCTTGGCAGGCGACTCGACGATGACGAGTCGGCGGCCGCCCTGTGCGGTCTCGCTGGTCGGGGACAACTTCGCTCTTCTCTCCGGTTGACACTGGGGGTCTCCCCCGGCCTTGCTCCCGGGGTCGGGTCATGCTGACGCTGCGGAGTGTGACGGTACATCCCGCCCCCCTGTCAAACGGGAAAAGCCCGCAACGGCCACTCGAACGGTAACCCGACTACCGCCATTCCTGCCGCCCGGAGTATCGACCTGCCTCTTCGGGCCTATCCGGAGGGTGACCTACCAGTTACCGCCGACCCTCCGCCTTACGCCCCACTCGTACGCCTCTTCCGCACCTCACACCCGGGTGAGGCGCCATGCGGCGACCCCGAGGGCGACCAGCGCGGCGACGCTCGCGAAGGTCGCCGATGCGACGGGGTTCACACCGTGGGCGACGGGAGCCCGGTGCCGCACCCGGGTCACGGTCCACACCAGCAGCCCGCTCCCGAACAGGGCGAACACCACTCCCACAAAGATCGCCGGTCCGCTCTCCATAACCCTGCGCGCCCCTCTCCTCCCGCCCGGGAGCCCCCGGCCCCGGGAGGCTGGCACGGCCGGGAAGCGTCCGCGCGAACCCGAGGTGAACGCTGAGGGGACGTGGCCGGGCGACCCCCGTGAGACCTGTCGAGCGCGGCCTCGGGGCACCCGCGCGAAAGGTCCGGCCGACCACGGTCCGTCGCGGCCGGCGCCCGGGAATCTCACAGCCGGTACGCGGGGACCACCACCGCCCGGCCGCGCCAACTCGGCGTGAATATGCCGCTGAGACCTCGCCGGCTACGCACTCGGCACGACGGCCCTGGCGCCGCGAACGGTCGGCCCGCACCGCCCGCGCCACCCGGACGCTTCCCCGCGCCTCGCGCGCCACCCCTGTACCTCCGTCCCCTGTACGGCGAACGGCTACGCGACCTGCCGTACCCGTATCGGCCGCGGCACCTCCCTCCGCCATGGGCGTCACGGCGTAGACGACAGCCCCGCACCAGCGGAACCGGCACTGCGGCGCCCCACGAGAGCCCGCCCCGGAACACGCTCACCCACCCGACGGCTCCAGGAACCCCTGCTCCACCAGCAGCCGGATCTGTGCGGGCGTGCGGTCCCGCAACGACACCGGGTCCTCGCCGACCAGTTGGGCGATGGCGTCCAGAATCCGCCCCGCGCTCAGCGTGCCGTCGCACACACCTGCGAAGCCCGCGCCGACCGTGTCCACCTTGGTGGCCCGGCGCATCCCGCGGTGCTGGCGCAGCACCACGTGCTCCGGATCCTCGGCGCCGGGCAGCCCGACCTGCTCCTGCACCACCTCGCCCGCCAGTCTGAAGTGCGCGGCGAGAAGGGCCGCGTCGTCGTGCGCGCGCAGATAGTCCACGCGCTCGAAGTGCGCCCGAACCGTGTCCCCGAGCGGCTGTTCGACAGGATGCGGCCACTCCTCCACGGTGACCGAAGGCTCCGCCGCACCGGTCTTCCGCAGCGTGATCCAGCCGAACCCGACCGACCTCACCTTGCGCGCCTCGAACTCGTCCAGCCACGCGGAGTACCGCGCCCGGTACTCCGCCGGGTCGGAGCGGTGGTCACCGGCGTCGCGCAGCCACAGCTCGGCGTACTGCGTGACGTCCTGCACCTCGCGCTGCACGATCCACGCATCGCACCCGCGCGGCACCCAGGACCTCAGTCTGTCCTGCCAGTCCTCCCCTTCCACGTGCTGCCAGTTGGCGAGGAACTGTGCGAACCCGCCCTCGCGCAGCCGCTCCCCCGCCTCCTGAACGAGCGTGCGGCACAGATCGTCCCCGCCCATCCCGCCGTCCCGGTACGTGAGCCGCGCACCCGGGGAGATCACGAACGGCGGGTTGGAGACGATCAGGTCGTACGTCTCGTCCTCCCGGACCGGCTCGAAGAGGGAACCCTCGCGCAGATCGGCCGCCGGGGCGCCGGACAGGGCGAGCGTCAGCGCGGTGATGTGCAGGGCGCGGGGGTTGAGGTCGGTAGCCGTCACGCGCGTGGCGTGCTGGGCGGCGTGCAGTGCCTGGATCCCGGAGCCGGTGCCGAGGTCCAGCGCGGAGGCGACCGGCATACGAACGGTGATGCCGGCGAGGGTCGTGGAGGCTCCGCCCACACCGAGTACGACGCCCTCGTCAGGACTGCCGATGCCACCCGCGCCACCGACCGCGCACCCCAGGTCGGACACGATGAACCAGTCCTCGCCGCCCGGCCCCCCGTACGGCCGTACGTCGACGGCGGCGGTCACCTGGCCGTCTCTGTCAGAGACCAGCCAGCCGCTCGCCACACAGTCGTCGACGGGCAGCACGCCCACCACGCGCGCATGGAGCACGGGCTGCTGCAACAGGAACAGCCTTACGAGCAGTTCCAGCGGCGTGTCACCCCGGGTGGCCCGGAGCGCGGGCACGGTCTCGCTGCGCGCCAACGCGGCGTACGCGGGCGCGCCGAGCAGGTCGAGCAGCCCGTCGGCGGTGAAGTCTGCGGCCAGCAGGGCGTCTCTGAGGCGCGTGGCGATGTCGGGGCGGTCGGCGGACGGCAGGTCGTGCAGGCTGGCGTTACTCACGCCCCCATTGTGTCCGCCCTGCCGCTCCGCCGCGCCCGCCTGTGGACAGACGCGCGCGGACACCCCGTACGCCTGTGGACAACTCCCGGACGGTCAGCTGGCCGCCGAGGAGGCCGCGGGGGACGCGGACGACGACTTGCAGCTCTCCTGCTTGGCCATCGCCTTGCCGACGTCGCCCTCCTCCAGGGCCTTCAGGGCGTCGTTCCCGCTCTGGCTGAGCTTGTCCAGCTGGGTGGCGACACCCTTGAGACCGTCGGCGAACTTCGCCTGGTTCTTGATGTCGAGATCGTCCACCTGCTTCTTCAGGCCCGCGTAGGAGGCCGAGATGTCGTTGAGTTCCTTGACTGCGTTCGTCTTCTTCGTCTCGCCGTCGTCGACGTTCGGCGCGCCCGCGGTGTTCACGGCCGTACCGATCGCCTTGTAGGCGTCCGCCATGTCCTGGAATGCCTGTGCGTCGGTCTTTTGGACGGCCTCCGGCGTGCTGTTGTCGGAGGTCTCCTTCTGGATCGCGGCATTGGCTGCCTCGATCTTCCGCGCCTGCGGTTTCACCGCGTCGCACACCTGCTTCGCCCAGGCATCCAGCTTCTCGTTGCCGTCGTCGCTGCTGCATCCCGACAGCGCCAGTACCAGTACCGCACCGCCGGACAGTGCGACCGCGAGCTTCTTGTTCACCGGATTGGTCCCTTCCATGGCTCTCGGCCCCGGAACATACACGCCAACTGGGCGACATCGGCGTGACGGACATCCGCTTGATGTGTTATTGCAGCCATTTGCACCAAGAGAGAGAAGGCTCACGGAAACGGGCGGGCGACCCACGCCGAGCGGGCGGACGACGCGTCAGAACGCGCCGCCCGCCCGCTCGTTGGCCGGCTCCTGACCAGCAGGAGGACATCCCCGGCACCAACCCGTGGTCCGCGGACCGCGCTCCGGCTACGAAACCACCGCGGGATCAGCCGACTTGGCCATCCGCTCCGCATCCTCCCTCTCGTCGTCCCCCGCGACCCCGCGCCGCTTGGACACGTACACCGCGCCTACGATCACCGCGATCGACAGGACCGCGATGACGATGCGCAGTGCGAGGTTCTCGTCGTCGCCGTAGCTGAACTTGACGATCGCGGGCGCGATGAGAAGGGCGACCAGGTTCATCACCTTCAGCAGCGGGTTGATGGCCGGGCCCGCGGTGTCCTTGAACGGGTCGCCCACCGTGTCTCCGATGACCGTCGCCGCGTGCGCCTCGCTGCCCTTGCCGCCGTAGTGGCCGTCCTCCACCAGTTTCTTCGCGTTGTCCCACGCGCCACCGGAGTTGGCGAGGAACACCGCCATGAGAGTGCCGGTTCCGATCGCGCCCGCGAGAAACGCGCCGAGCGCGCCGACGCCGAGCGTGAACCCGATGGCGATGGGCGCCAGGACGGCCAGCAGCCCGGGCGTGGCGAGTTCCCTGAGCGCGTCCTTCGTGCAGATGTCGACGACGCGCCCGTACTCGGGTTTCTCGGTGTAGTTCATGATCCCGGGGTGCTCGCGGAACTGCCGCCGCACCTCGTAGACGACGGCACCCGCCGACCGCGAGACCGCGTTGATCGCCAGCCCGGAGAACAGGAAGACGACCGCCGCGCCGGCGATCAGACCGACCAGGTTGTTGGGCTGCGAGATGTCCATCACCAGGTTCATCGGTCCGCCCTCGCCGACCTTCTCGCCCACCTCGCGCGCAGCGGTCGTGATCGCGTCGCGGTACGACCCGAAGAGCGCCGCCGCGGCCAGGACCGCGGTGGCGATGGCGATGCCCTTGGTGATGGCCTTGGTGGTGTTGCCGACGGCGTCCAGGTCGGTGAGCACCTGTGCGCCCGCGCCCTCGACGTCGCCGGACATCTCGGCGATGCCCTGCGCGTTGTCGGAGACCGGCCCGAAGGTGTCCATCGCCACGATCACTCCGACCGTGGTGAGCAGGCCGGTGCCGGCCAGTGCCACCGCGAACAGCGCCAGCATGATGGACGTACCGCCCAGCAGGAACGCCCCGTACACGCCGAGGCCGATCAGCAGGGCGGTGTAGACGGCCGATTCGAGCCCGATGGAGATACCGGCGAGGACTACGGTGGCCGCGCCGGTGAGCGAGCTCTTGCCGATGTCCTGTACGGGTCGGCGGGTGGTCTCGGTGAAGTAGCCGGTCAGTTGCTGAATCAGGGCCGCCAGAGCGATGCCGATGGCCACCGCGAGAAGCGCGAGGATCCGCGGATCGCCGCCCTTCTCGGAGATCGCGGCGTCGGTGACGCCGTCGAGATCGGCGTACGACGACGGCAGGTAGACGAAGACGGCGATCGCGACGAGTACGAGCGAGATCCCCGCGGAGATGAAGAAGCCGCGGTTGATCGCGCTCATGCCGCTGCGGTCGGAACGCCTCGGCGCCACCGCGAAGATGCCGATCATCGCCGTGAGCACGCCGATCGCGGGCACCAGGAGCGGGAAGGCGAGCCCGGCGTCGCCGAAGGCGGCCTTGCCCAGGATCAGCGCGGCGACGAGCGTCACGGCGTACGACTCGAACAGGTCGGCCGCCATGCCCGCGCAGTCGCCGACGTTGTCGCCCACGTTGTCGGCGATGGTCGCGGCGTTGCGCGGATCGTCCTCCGGGATGCCCTGCTCGACCTTGCCGACCAGGTCGGCGCCGACATCGGCGGCCTTGGTGAAGATGCCGCCGCCGACACGCATGAACATGGCGATGAGGGCGGCGCCGAGGCCGAAGCCTTCGAGCACCTTCGGCGCGTCGGCCGCGTACACCAGCACCACGCAGGAGGCGCCGAGCAGACCGAGGCCCACCGTGAACATGCCGACGACGCCACCTGTACGGAAAGCGATCTTCATCGCTTTGTGGGAGACGTCGGTGAGATCCTTTTCCGGCTGGCCTTCTGCCGGTGTCGCTTCCCGCGCCGCGGCCGCGACGCGCACATTGCTGCGCACGGCGAGCCACATGCCGATATAGCCGGTGGCCGCCGAGAACGCGGCGCCGATCAAGAAGAACACCGACCGTCCGGCGCGCTGATTCCAGTCGTCCGCGGGCAGCAGCATCAGCAGGAAGAAGACGATCACGGCGAATACGCCGAGCGTGCGCAACTGGCGTGCCAGATAGGCGTTCGCGCCTTCCTGGATCGCCGTCGCGATCTCCTTCATGCTGTCGGTGCCCTCGCCCGCCGCGAGCACCTGGCGCACCAGCACCCCGGCGACCACGAGCGCCGCCAGGGCGACGACGCCGATGACCATCACGATCATCCGGTTGTCGTCGGTCAGTACCGCGGCTGCGATGGTTGTGGGTTGGTCGAACCGATGAGGGGTAGAAGGCCCCGCCATTCGTCCTCCTTGACGCTTGGGCTGAGCTCAAGATGTGGACGGGATTGTAGGTACCGGAAGCTGATCAAAACAGTACGCGGCAAACGGAATTGGCCTTCACATGCCCTTCCGTGAATGATCGAAAATCATCGACGGAGGTGCGGAACTCCAAAAACGGTAACGTTTCAAAGGCATTGATGCTTGATCAAATTACCGCTCCATTGATCGTGAAGCAATTCACGAAACGCCGTGCACGATCACCGTAAGGCCGGCCGCCTGCGCCCGGACATGCCGAAGGGCCCTACCGAGTAGGGCCCTTCGGGCAAAGAGTGACAGGGGACCTCAGGGGAGGAGCGTGACCGGCGGCGTGGTTGGCCAGCTCATGCGGATCGATCCGCCGTTCTCCCCCGCGGTGACCTCGACGTCGTCGACGAGGCCACTGATGACCGCGAGGCCCATCTCGTCCTCCTCGGCATCGACGTCCGCGTCGCCGCCGGCACCCGGAGCGTTGCCGCCGGGAGCCGATCGGGGCGCTTCGTCGCCGACCTCGATGGAGAAGAGCTTCTCCTCCTCGGTCAGCGTCACCCACACCGGTTCCGAGATGCCGCCGCTCTGGTGCAGTCCGACGGCACGGGAACAGGCCTCGCCGACGGCGAGTCGCACCTCGTCGAGTACGGCCTCGTCCACTCCGGCCCTGCGCGCCACCGCTGCCGCCACCAGTCGGGCGGTCCTGACGTGCTCGGGCAGCGCGCTGAAGCGGAGTTCAACGGTGGCCATGCATCCCCCTCGGAATACGGGCGGGCGGTCAGAGGGCCGGGTCGCCGAGACCCGGACCCTCCTCGTTAACTTCTTCCGTCACGAGCACACATACGAGTGACCACGTGTGCATCCGGTAAACGGCCGTCAGTCGGTGGCCGCCACCGCTTCGTCGACCGAGGTGTGGATCGGGAACACCTTGGTGAGACCGGTGATGCGGAAGATCTTCAGAATGCGCTCCTGGTTGCAGACCAGGCGCAGCGAGCCCTCGTGGGCACGCACGCGCTTCAGGCCGCCGACCAGCACGCCGAGCCCGGTGGAGTCGAGGAAGTCGACACCCTCCATGTCGACGACGAGGTGGAAACTCCCGTCGTTGACCAGCTCGACCAGCTGCTCACGCAGCTTGGGCGCGGTATAAACGTCGATTTCGCCACCGACCTCGACGACCGTACGATCGCCGACGGTACGGGTCGACAGGGACAGGTCCACGGATCCTCCAGCACCTTGCTAATCGAGCGGTCATCCCGAGGGACACCTCGGCAGAGTCCCCAGGACGGTTCGCCAGCCGCGATGGCATTCAATCACTTACCGCAGGGCGTGCACGACGCCTTGGGCCCATTGTCCGTCACGCCGGTGACACACTCGATGCCGATGGCCAAGAATCACCGATCCGAACGACCCTCGGCTTTCGCCGCCCCACGGCCCGATCCGGGCACGATCCTGGACCGGCTCGCCTCGGGGCCGAGCCGGGCTTCGCGCATCACTCATACGGAGCACTTGCCCCCGCGTGCGGGCCGCCATGCCGTCTGGCCCGACCGGATTCGGCCCGAGGTCATCGCGGCCGTCCAGGCCGCCGGAATCGAACATCCCTGGGCCCACCAGGCACAGGCCGCCGAGCACGCCCTGGACGGCGACAGCGTGATCGTCGCCACAGGCACCGCCTCGGGCAAGTCCCTCGCGTACCTCGTCCCGGTGCTCTCCCGCCTCCTGGACGGCTCCGAGGCCCCCAACGGCCGCGGGGCCACCGCCCTGTACCTCGCGCCCACCAAAGCCCTCGCGGCCGACCAGCGGCGTTCCGTGAAGGAACTTTCACAACCTTTGGGAAACGCGGTACGACCAGCCGTGTACGACGGCGACACCCCCGTCGAGGAACGTGAGTGGGTCCGCCAGTACGCGAACTACGTCCTCACCAACCCGGACATGCTGCACCAGGGGATACTCCCGTCCCACCCCCGCTGGTCCTCCTTCCTGAAGGCGCTGAAGTACGTCGTCATCGACGAGTGCCACACCTACCGCGGTGTCTTCGGCTCCCACGTCGCCCAGGTCCTGCGCCGGCTGCGCCGCCTGTGCGCCCGCTACGGTGCCTCCCCCGTCTTCCTGCTCGCCTCCGCCACGGCCGCCGAACCGTCCGTCGCCGCCCGCCGTCTGACGGGCCTTCCGGTGGTCGAGGTCGCCGACGACGCGTCACCGCGCGGTGAACTGGTGTTCGCCCTCTGGGAACCCCCGCTCACCGAGCTGCACGGCGAGAAGGGCGCGCCCGTCCGCCGTACGGCAACCGCCGAGACCGCCGACCTGCTGACCGACCTCACCGTCCAGGGCGTGCGCTCGGTGGCCTTCGTACGCTCCCGGCGCGGCGCCGAGCTGATCTCGGTGATCGCCCAGGAACGGCTGGCCGAGGTCGACCGCTCGCTGGCCCGGCGCGTGGCCGCATACCGCGGCGGTTATCTCCCCGAGGAGCGCCGCGCCCTCGAACAGGCCCTCCACTCCGGTGAGCTGCTCGGTCTCGCCGCCACCACCGCACTCGAACTCGGTATCGACGTCTCGGGGTTGGACGCCGTCATCATCTGCGGATACCCGGGCACCCGCGCCTCCCTGTGGCAGCAGGCGGGCCGCGCCGGACGTGCCGGGCAGGGTGCGCTGGCGATCCTGGTCGCCCGCGACGACCCGCTGGACACGTTCCTCGTCCACCATCCGGAGGCCCTGTTCGACCAGCCGGTCGAGTCGACGGTCCTCGACCCGGACAACCCGTACGTGCTGGCCCCCCACTTGTGCGCCGCCGCGGCCGAATCCCCACTGGTCGAGGAGGACTTGGAGCTGTTCGGCCCCGAGACCGCGGCTCTGCTTCCGCAGTTGGAGGCCGCGAAGCTGCTCCGCCGGCGCACACGGGCCTGGCACTGGACCCGCCGTGAACGGGCCGCCGACCTGGCTGACATCCGGGGAGGTGGCGGCACCCCGGTCCAGATCGTCGAGGAGGGCACGGGACGGCTGCTCGGCACGGTCGACGCGGGCGCCGCGCACACGAGCGTGCACGAGGGCGCGGTCCACCTCCACCAGGGCCGCACGTATCTCGTCCGCTCCCTCGACCTGGCGGACTCGGTCGCCCTGGTCGAGGAGGCGAACCCGCCGTATTCGACGGTCGCCCGCGACACGACGTCCATCGCGGTCCTGGAGACCGACGTCGAGATCCCGTGGGGCGACGGACGCCTCTGCTACGGCTCCGTCGAGGTCACCAACCAGGTGGTCTCCTTCCTGCGCCGACGTGTCATCACCGGTGAGGTCCTGGGCGAGACAAAACTCGATCTCCCTCCGCGGACACTGCGCACCCGTGCCGTGTGGTGGACGGTCACCGAGGGCCAGCTCGACGCTGCCCGCATCAACCCCGAGATCCTCGGCGGCACCCTGCACGCCGCCGAACACGCGTCGATCGGCATGCTGCCCCTCTTCGCGACCTGCGACCGCTGGGACATCGGCGGCGTCTCCGTCCCGCTCCACCCGGACACCCTCCTCCCCACGGTCTTCGTGTACGACGGCCACCCGGGCGGCGCGGGATTCGCGGAGCGCGCCTTCCACACCGCCCGCTCCTGGCTGACGGCCACCCGCCAGGCCATCGCCTCCTGCGAGTGCGACGCCGGCTGCCCGTCCTGCATCCAGTCCCCCAAGTGCGGCAACGGCAACGAGCCCTTGCACAAACGGGGGGCGGTGCGGTTGCTGACGGTTCTGCTGAAGGGAGCGCCGGAGGAGAAGGCCCCGGACGAGCAGGGTTAGGGTTTGCCCGTACGGGTTTCCTCAGGCTGGCCCAAGGACGCCCGGGTGTCCCGGCGGCCCCGCCCTCGACCTGACCTCCGCCGCGAACAGGCCCTGTCCCGATATCACCGTCAGGTCCGATGTCCCGCCCACCAGCGCGCACCGGACAAGCCGGGTGCCCTGGGCCGCCGCCACCCGCTCCGCCCGTGCACAGGCCGCCGAGGCGCCCTCCGTCCAGTGGTCCGCCGCCGCGAGCGCGGCCATGTCCGCACCGGCGGCAGCCCGGTGCCGGGCCACAGCCGCCTGCCCCATAGTGAGCACCACGCCGAACACCACGCACAGGACGGCGATGGCACCCACGCTCCAGACGGTCGCGGAGCCACGGTCGGAGTGGATCGGGCGCGCGGAGACGGCCCTGGCGAGCCGCCCGCGTCCCGGGCGTCTCATGTGCCCACCCCCACCGTCTCCTCGGCCAACGCCACCGCCTCGTGCGCGACATCGACGGTGAACCCACCGAGGCCCGGCGGCTGCGCCACCACCTCCACGCGCACGAGGTCGCCCTCTCTGGTGACGGTGACCTCCGCTCCGCGCGGGGCGGCGCCGCGGGCCACCTCGGCGACCGCGCCGGGCGGGTCCTGCCGGGCGGCGGCCCGGGCACCGGCCCGGGCCGCGTCCACGCACTGGATCTGCGCGGCGGCGACGAGCAGCGCCCAGACCAGCGCCATCGAGAACAGCACCAGCGCGGGCAGCACCACGGCTGCCTCGGCGGTCACGAACCCCCGGTCCCGCCACCGCCCCACATCCCGTTCCCGGCCCTGGCGTTCACATCTTGGCATCGAGGGCCTTCTTCACGATGGCCTGCAATTCCGAGCTGACCTGGCCGCTCGTCACCACCTTGTAGAGCACCGCCGCGAAGGCCACCGCGGCGATGATGCCAACGGCATATTCTGACGTGACCATTCCGGCATCCCGCCGCGCCACCAGGACCGCACGCGTCCTACGCGCCAGGGCCCACATCCGCTCCCGCACCACTACGAACATCTCAACTCCTTTGATTTTCAACTCTGTTGATGGCTTGCTGTGGTTGAACTTCCGTTGACGTCCCCCTCGTGCACTCACACCGCTCGCGTCATCCGCCACCCCCGCCCAGCAGCCCGTCCGCCAGCCCCATCACCACAGGCAGTACACCGACGGCAATGAATGCGGGGAGGAAGCACAGCCCCACCGGCGCGGTGACCATGACGGCCGCCCGCCGGGCCCGTTCCGTCGCCGAACGCCCCCAGTCGGCGCGGGTGTCGGCGGCGAGGCGCGCGACGGGCCCGGCCGCGGGTACTCCCGACTCGTCGGCCCGCTCCAGCAGCGTCGCCAGGGGACCGGCTCCCGGTATCGACGCCAGCCTCCGCCAGGCCTCGGCCGGTTCGCCGCCGAGCCGGACCTCCGCAGCTCCCCGCGCCAGCCGCTCCCCGACCGGTCCCGCCAGCGCCTCGCCCACCGCCTGGGCCGCGATCACCGGACCGGCGCCGGCGGCGATACAGGCAGCCAGCAGATCCGCGGCGAGCGGGAGTTGCCGGGCCGCCTCGGCCACGTCGACCTCCTCCGCCGCCGCGTCGACGGCCGCCCGCCGCAGTCGCCACCGCCACAGACCGAAACCGGCGACCAGCCCCACCGCGGCTCCGGCCCCGCCGCCGACCAGCACCCACCCGGCGCTCACCACACCCACCACGGGCAGCCACCGCCGAACGGCACCCCGCGCCCCGAACCGCCGTCCCACCGAGGCGTGTTCCCGCTCCAGTTGCAGCGCGAGCAGCCGGGCCAGCCTCCGGCGCACCCTCCGTTCACTCCGCACCGTCTCGATCCACCGCAGCAGCCAGCCCAGGGCCAGCGCGACCCCCAGCACCACCCCCAGCCTGTGGAAAACCTCCGCGCTCATACCGACGCCCCTCTCCGGCCACGGTCGGCAGCCGCACCTGGACGGCTCTCGTGGCTCTCTCCTCCGTCCCTCATGCCGCCTCCGCTCCCCGCACGATCCGCAGCGCCCACCACAGGCCCACGCCCTCCAGCAACCCGCCCACCAGCAGGCAGCCCAGTCCGGCGCCGGTGTGCAGCAGCACGCGCAGGGGGTCGGCGCCCAGTGCCGTGCCCAGGAACAGGCCCAGCACCGGCAGGCCCGCGAGCATCACCGCCGTGGACCGGGCACCCGACAACTGAGCGCGCAGGTCGGCGCATTGGTCCCGCTCGGCGCGCAGGGCCCCTTCAAGGCGGTCCAGTCCGGCCGCCAGTCCCGCGCCCTGGTCCACAGCCACCCGCCAGCACGCCGCGAGGCCCAGCAGCCCCTCCGCGCCCGGTTGTCGCGCCGCCCCGGCGAGCGCCCCGGGGACATCCCCGCCGAACCGCGCGGCCGCCAGCACCGACGCCTGGGCCTCACCGAGCCCGCCGGAGTCGCGGGCCGCCCGCAGCAGCGCCTCCCCCGGCTGCCACCCGGCGCGCACCTCACCGGCGAGCGTCCCGCACAGCGCGATCACCTCGTCGCCCCGCCGCTCCCGCGCCCGCCGCACCTCACCGGCCCGCCGCACCCGGCGCAGCAGCGGCACCCCGGCCGCGCCCACCAGCGCCGGCACCACGGAGGCACCCAGCAGCGCCACCACCAGCCCGACGGCCGCCGACCACCACTCGGCCCGCAACCGCCCCCTCAGCCGACGCAGTTCACCGGCAGCGCGTTCCCACGGAGACGGCCCGGTCCCCACGGCCCCGCCCCCGGCAAGCAGCAACTCCGCCCTCCGCGCCCCCGGGTACCGCCCGCCCAGCAGCCAGCAGACCGCCCCGACACACACCCCGACCGCACCCATCGCCAGTTCTCCCGTCCCCGTCATGGGCCCTCACTCCCCTGGTCCTTGTCACCGCCGGCGCGGAGCAGCTTCCGCAGCCGCTCCCACCCCCGCTCGTACGCGAACGCCTCCTCGCCCCACCGCAGCGCCGGCACCGTCACCACCAGCCCCGACGGGTCCCGTTCCAGCACATGCACCTCCGCGATCCGGCGCCGCCCGGCCCGGTCGCGGACGAGATGCAGGACCACCGACAGCGCGGCCGCCAACTGGCTGTGCAGCGCGGCCCGGTCGAGCCCCGCGGCCGTACCCAGCGCCTCCAGCCGCGCCGGTACGTCCGCCGCCGCGTTCGCGTGGACCGTCCCGCAGCCGCTGTGACCCGTGTTCAGCGCGGCGAGCAGGTGCACGACCTCGGCGCCTCGGACCTCCCCGACCGCCAACCGGTCCGGCCGCATCCGCAGCGCCTGCCGCACCAGGTCCTGGAGCGTGACCAGGCCGGCGCCCTCCTGGTTGGCGGGTCTGGTCTCCAGGCGTACGACATGCGGATGGTCGGGCCGCAGCTCCGCCGAGTCCTCGGCGAGCACGATCCGCTCACCCGGGCCGACCAGCCCCAGCAACGCGCTCAGAAGCGTGGTCTTGCCGCACCCCGTGCCACCGCTGATCAGGAAGGACAACCGGGCGTCCAGCAGCGCCCGCAGCACCCGGTCGCCGCCCGCCGGAACCGTCCCCGCGACCATCAGCTCGTCCAGGGTGAACGCGCGTGGCCGTACCACGCGAAGCGACAGGCAGGTGCAGCCGACGGCCACCGGGGGCAGTACCGCGTGCAGACGGGTCCCGTCGGGCAGCCTGGCGTCGACCCACGGCCGGGCGTCGTCGAGGCGCCGTCCGGCCACCGCGGCGAGGCGCTGCGCGAGCCGTCGTACGGCGCCGGCGTCCGGAAAGGAGACTGCGGTCAGTTCCAGGCCGCCGCCCCGGTCCACCCACACCCGGTCCGGGGCCGCCACCAGGACGTCGGTGACCGACGGATCGGCGAGCAGTGGCTCCAGCGGGCCGGTGCCGACCAGCTCGGACCTCAATCGCTCCGCGGCGCCCAGCACTTCGGCGTCCCCGAGCACCCGCCCCTGCTCCCGCAGGGCCTGCGCCACGCGCGCGGGTGTCGCCTCCGCCCCGCTCTCGGCCAGCCACTGCCGTACGCCGTCCAGCAGCCCGGCGGGCGCCCCCGGCCCCGCGTCCCAGCGTCCGCCGCTCATACCCCGCCCGCCTCGGCCAGCGCCCGCTCCCAGAACACCGTGCAGAACCGGGCCAGCGGTCCGCGTGCGGCGGCTCCCGGCGGTGCCTTGCCCTCGTGCGGGCGCGCCAGCGCCGATTCGACGGGGACCTCGCCCGCCAGGGGCAGGTCGAGCAGCCGGGCCACCTCGTGGTCGTCCAGTCCCGGTGTGTACGGCCCCCGAACCGCCACGCGCAGGTCACGCAGGACCATGCCGACGGCAGACGCCACCCGGCCGGCGGCCGCGACGGCGCGCAGTTCACCAGGGACCACCAGGATGCCGACGTCCAGCTGGGCGAGAACCTCGGCGACGCCTTCGTCGACACGCCGTGGGAGGTCGACGACGACCGCGCCGCCGCGCCGTCTGGCCGCGGCGAGCACCGCCCGCACGGCCTGGGGCGGGATGGCCACGCAGTCTCCGCGGTCCCAGCTCAGCACCCTCAGGGAGTGCAGTTTCGGCAGCGACTCCTCCAGGGCGCCGCCGCCGACCCGGCCTCGCGAGGCGGCGAAGGCGGGCCAGCGCAGTCCGTCGGCCGTCTCGCCACCGAGGAGTACGTCGAGTCCGCCGCCCAGCGGATCCGCGTCCACGAGCAGGGTGCGCAGTCCCTCGCGCGCGGAGGTGACGGCGAGTGCGCAGGCCAGCGTGGACGCTCCGGCCCCGCCCCGCCCGCCGATGACGCCGACGGTGAGCGCGGGCCTTCCGACGCCCTCGGCGACGTCCGCGATCCGGTCGACGAGCCACTGTTCTCCGTCGGGCAGCATCAGGACGTGATCGGCGCCGATCTCGACGGCCCGTCGCCAGACCCCGGAGTCGTCCTGGTCCCGCCCGACGAGCACCACTCCCCGTCGGCGCGCTGCCCCGCGCACCCTTCGTACGGCGTCGTCGCCGACCAGGACGAGCGGCGCGGCCTCCCAGCCACCGCCTCGCTCGGGCACCCCGTGATGCACTTCGGGTGTGGCACCGGCCGCCGCGCACAGGCGCAGCAGATCGTCCAACAGCTCGGCGTCCTCGGTGACGATCAGCGGTCCGCTCTGCCGTCCCTCGGCCGCGGGCTGATCGTTGTCGTGAGTGATGGCTCCTGCCATGGTTTCCGGCCCCCTTCGCTGCTGCTTATGAACGGCCGGCAGAAACCGGCCGAACGCGCCCGACAAACGGAACCGGCCATGAACTCGCCACGAGCGGGACGCGTGGGAATCACGGTGCAGCGAACCCGGAAATCGTGTGGATCTTGATCGAAATCTGTGGACAACTCGGTGGTTGTGGATATCGCCGTCACCCAAACAGGTGGCCGGTGCACAACTTTCCCCAGAGCAGCGCATCGACTACGTACAGTGACGGATCGTGGGCATGCGAAAGAGGCGGCCAGAGCCGCCTCGTACGGCACGACAGCCGCCAAGAGTGCGCGCAGGGAGAAAGAAAACCCACCCGGACATGCGACGACCCCCGCCGGGGGGGAGAGCGGGGGTCGTCCCCACGGTTCGACTCGGGGGGGGGAGGAGCCGGACCGGGTTAGCACGGTCGCGAACGATCCGTGACTTCCATGGTGTACCCGAGAGCCTTCTCAGGCAAACCCACCCGCCACACCTTACGCCGAATGGTGGGCGCCTATGCTCAGGCTCGTGGAAAACCACTCCCTGCCCCGCGCGGCCGCCTTCTTCGACCTGGACAAGACGGTCATTGCGAAGTCGAGCACGCTCACGTTCAGCAAGTCGTTCTACCAAGGCGGTCTGATCAACCGCAGGGCCGTCTTGCGTACCGCATATGCCCAGTTCGTCTTCCTGGCGGGCGGCGCTGACCATGACCAGATGGAGCGCATGCGCGAGTACCTGTCCGCGCTGTGCCGCGGCTGGAACGTCCAACTGGTCAAGGAGATCGTCGCCGAGACGCTGCACGACCTGATCGACCCGATCATCTACGACGAGGCGGCCTCCCTCATCGAGGAGCACCACATCGCCGGCCGTGACGTGGTGATCGTGTCCACGTCGGGTGCGGAGGTCGTCGAGCCGATCGGCGAACTCCTCGGCGCGGACCGCGTGGTGGCCACGCGCATGGTCGTCGGCGACGACGGCTGTTTCACGGGCGAGGTGGAGTACTACGCGTACGGGCCCATCAAGGCCGAGGCGATCAAGGCGCTGGCCGAGTCCGAGGGGTACGACCTTGCGCGCTGCTACGCCTACAGCGACAGCGCCACCGACGTCCCCATGCTGGCGTCCGTCGGCCATCCGCACGCCGTGAACCCGGACCGCGCTCTGCGCCGGGAAGCGGTCGCCCGCGGGTGGACGATTCTGGACTTCCACCGCCCGGTCCGGCTGAAGCAGCGTCTGCCCGCGCTCTCCGTACCGGCGCGTCCGGCCCTGGTCGCCGCTGCCGCGATAGGTGCGGCGGCCGCCACGGCAGGTCTGGTCTGGTACGCCAGCAGGCGCCGCCCGACGGTCGCCTGATCCGCCCCTCCCGTCCCGTCGGGGCCGTTCGGCACACCGGCGCCCGATTCATTGCTGTTTGAGGATAAAAGTAAAGAAGTGCAGCCAGGACTTCCGCTTGCTCCGGTCCAGGAGTAGAAAGGACTCAACGGCCCGCGAGACCAAGGACATCCGAAAGGATCACCTTAACAACGCAATTGGCCCACGGACCGAGCATGAACACTGGGCACCCACGCGACGTCGACCCGTCGATTACGGGCCAGCCGCACCAGGTGACGGGCCAAGTTCCCGACCTGATGGGCAATATATCGAGGACGCTTGGTAACCGGGTGAACATGCCAGCGGCGGTACGAATCCTCGTACCGCCGCAACCCTTTGAAGGCCCTCCGCGGAGGGCCTTTTCGCTTCCCTCGTGCCGTCATTTCCTACGCCGCCCCGCGCTGCAGCGCCTCGCACACGGCCGTCGATTCGCGCGCACCGAGTTCGACCGCCCGGCCGCAGTGGGCGATCCACGCCGCCATGCCCTCCGGGGTGCCTGAGGCATAGCCGTCGAGCGCTGCCAGATAGACCGCGCGGCCCGGCTCGGCATGGCCGACCTCGGCCGGGCACACGGACTTCGGGTCGAGGCCGCTGCCGATCAGGACGATTCGCTCGGCCGCGCGCGCGACGAGGCCGTTGTGCGAGCCGAAGGGGCGCAGCGCGAGGAGTTCTCCATGCACGACGGCAGCCGTGACCAGGGCGGGGGCCGAGCCTCCCACGATGATCAGCTCCGCGAGTCCCTCCAGCCGTCCGGACACCTCGGCCGCGCCCGGCAGCGGAAGTTCGACAAACGGCTCGTCGACCGGCTCACCGTCCTGGCGCGGGCGCCCCACCTCGTCGCCCGTGCCCGCGGCGGCCACCAGATGCAGCCGGGCCAGCACCCGCAGCGGCGACTGGCGCCAGATGGACAGGAGTTGCCCCGCCTCCGCGGTCAGCCGGAGGGACGCGCCGACGACCCGGGCCTCGTCGTCACCGCTGAAGTCGGTGCGCCGGCGCACCTCTTCGAGGGCCCAGTCGGCGCCGGAGAGGGCCGCGGAACCGCGCGCACCGCGCAGTGCCGCCTCGCCGGTGATCTCGTTGCCGCGCCGCCGCATGATGCGATGCCCGTAGACCCGGTCCACCGCCTTGCGCACGGACTCCACGGAGTCGGCCACCCCGGGCAGCGATCCCAGGGCCGCGAGAGGATCTGCTGTCGCGCCTGTCGTACTCATGAGTACGACCCTACGCACTCCGGGGAGCCAACCCACGAAGGAGTGGACTTCTTCACGCCCCCTGGACACGCTTGGCGGTCACTCCACTACCGTTAGTGAACATGAAAATTGCTTTCGTCGGAAAGGGCGGCAGCGGCAAGACCACGCTGTCCTCCCTGTTCGTCCGCCACCTTGTGGCCTCCGGGGCGCCGGTCCTCGCCATCGATGCCGACATCAACCAGCACCTGGGCACCGCTCTCGGTCTCCATGACGCCGAGGCCGCCGCGATGCCCGCGATGGGCGAGCGGATGGAACTGATCAAGGAGTACCTGCGCGGCACGAATCCGCGCATCGCCTGCGCCGACGCGATGATCAAGACGACCCCGCCCGGTGAGGGTTCACGGCTGCTGCGGGTCCAGGAGACCAATCCGGTGTACGACGCCTGCGCTCGGCCGGTGGAACTCGACGGCGGCGCCGTCCGTTTGATGGTCACCGGCCCGTTCGCCGAAGCCGATCTCGGAGTGGCCTGCTACCACTCCAAGACGGGCGCGGTGGAGCTGTGCCTGAACCACCTCGTCGACGGTGCGGGCGAGTATGTCGTCGTCGACATGACCGCAGGCTCGGACTCCTTCGCATCCGGCCTGTTCACCCGCTTCGACATCACGTTCCTCGTCGCCGAACCGACCCGGAGGGGAGTCTCCGTCTATCGCCAGTACAAGGAGTACGCCCAGGACTTCGGGGTCGCCCTGAAGGTCGTCGGCAACAAGGTGCAGGGTCAGGACGATCTCGACTTCCTCCGCGCCGAAGCCGGGGACGACCTTCTGGAAACGGTCGGCCACTCGGACTGGGTGCGCTCCATGGAAAAGGGTCGGCCGACCCGGTACGAGCTTCTGGAGGACGCCAACCAGCGTTCCCTGCACCGGTTGCGGACAGCCGTCGACGCCACGTACGAGTTGCGCGACTGGGAGCGCTACACGCACCAGATGGTCCACTTCCACCTGAAGAACGCCCACTCCTGGGCCAACGCCCGCACCGGGGTGGACCTGGCGGCACAGGTCGACCCCGGCTTCGTACTGGCCGAGAAATTGACGGCAACCACCGTTTGATCCGGGTGCGCCTCGCGCCCCTTCAGATGAGCGGGGCTGTATCGATCTGCGGCTCCGCCGCGTGGGCGCGACAAGCCCCCACCGGTCCTCACGCGGCAATCCGCCCCCGACAGACCGCTACCGCTTGACCGGTGGTGCCCCGGGCACCCCCTTGGGGGCCGGGGCCGGCCGCCCCGCCAGGAACGTCGCCCACCCTTGCTCCGGCGCTTCGCCAACCTTGAGCGTGCGCAACTTGTCCAGGGTCTGCGGATCCTGCGCGTCCAGCCAGTCGGCGAGCTGCCGGAAGGAGACACAGCGCACGTCGGCCTTCGTACAGACGCGTTCGATGACCTCCTCAACGGCGCGCATGTAGACGCCGCCGTTCCAGGACTCGAAGTGGTTGCCGATGATCAGGGGCGCGCGGTTGCCGTCGTGGGCCCGCTCGAAGCCCTTGAGGAGGCCGTCGCGGAACTGGTCGCCCCAGTACTCGTGCCGGTTCGCGGCACCCGTACGCGCCCCGGACTGGTTCATGTAGAAGTTGTAGTCCATGGTCAGCGTCTCGAAGCTGCGGCCGGGGACCGGGACGAGTTGCAGGGAGAGGTCCCACAGTCCCTGCTTCTTCGCGGGCCAGAGCTGGTCGTTGACGCCGCTCGTGTCGTAGCGGAAGCCCAGTTCGCGGGCCGCGCTCATGAAGTTCTTCTGCCCTTCCAAGCAGGGCGTGCGGGCGCCGACGAGCTCCTTCTCGTAATCGAAGGGCAGCGGGGCCGCCTTCTTCATGCCCGTGGTGGTCTTCCAGGACTTCACGAATTGTTTCGCCTGGGCGATCTCGTCCTTCCAGTCCTCCACCGACCACTCGCCGACACCGCCCCCGCTGCCGCAGAAGTGACCGTTGAAGTGGGTGCCGATCTCGCTGCCCTCCAGCCAGGCGAGCCGCAGCTGCTTCACGGTGTCGGCGATGCCCTGCTCGTCGTTGAAGCCGATGTCGGAGCGGCCCGGCGAGTGCTGCGGAGGCCGGTACAGGTCGCGCTTGTGCTCCGGGAGCAGGTACACACCGCTCAGGAAGTACGTCATCGTCGCCCTGTTGGCCTTGGCCACGTTGCGGAAGTGGGAGAACAGGCGCTGGCTGTCCTCGCCCGCGCCGTCCCAGGAGAAGACGACGAACTGCGGCGGCTTCTGGCCGGGCTTGAGACGCTCGGGCCGGGGCTGGTAGGGCTGGGCTCCCGTGTACGCGGTGGACCCGTCGCCGATCAGCCGGACCGGGCTCCTGGGCGCCGGGGCCGGCGCCGCCTTCTTCGCTCCGGGCGCGCCCTCCTGCGCGCCGGAGGAGCCGGTGGCTCCCGTCCCGCAGCCGGCGAGTGGCGCGGCAAAGGCCGCGACGGCCACGAGGCCCGCGGCGATCCTCTTGGTGACGGCCATGTCCGCCCACCTCTTCTTCCTTCGTTCGGGCCGACGCTTTCGGGCGCGGCGGCGTCAAGGTCGCACGGAACGAAGAAGGAACTAGTACGACAAGCCGATCAAAAGTTCACACCACTCCCCCGAGTGACCTATTAACCCATTTGCCTTGAAAATACATACACGTCCTTTACTGTGCATTACGATCCATTTACCGAGCGTTGAAATATCCCGCCGCTTGCACGCCGTGACCCACGGCCGCGACCCGACCCCCCGCCATCGACGGGGGACCACCTGTTCCGCGACCGCGCTGCCCCGGAGGAGACGGGAAACATGTCTGCCTGCGTCCCCACTCGCGCCCCCGACCCGACTCGGACGAAGCGCATGCACCAGCCCCCCACCCCACCGCCCCTGCCACCGAGACCGCCCCGCCGCTTCCGCGTCGCGGGCGCCGATGTGTCGGCCTCGATCGCGGTCTTCCTGATCGCCCTGCCCCTGTCCCTGGGCATCGCCCTCGCCACCGGCGCGCCCCTCCAGGCCGGCCTGGTCGCCGCCGCCGTCGGCGGGCTCGTCGCCGGACGGCTCGGCGGGTCCCCGCTCCAGGTGAGCGGCCCCGCCGCCGGGCTCACCGTCGTCACCGCCGAACTCATCCAGCGGTACGGATGGCGCACGACCTGCGCCATCACCGTCCTCGCCGGACTGGTCCAACTGGGTCTCGGCTGCCTGCGGGTGGCCCGCACCGCACTCGCCGTCAGCCCCGCCGTCGTCCACGGCATGCTCGCCGGAATCGGCGTGACCATCGCGGTGGCCCAGCTGCACATCGTCCTCGGGGGTACGCCGGAGAGCTCGGTCCTCGACAACCTCCGCGCACTGCCCGCACAACTGGCCGGCCTGCACCCCGCCGCCATGTCGATGAGCGTGCTGACACTGACGCTGCTGCTGGTCTGGCCGCGCCTTCCCGGCCGGTCAGGGTGCGTTCTGCGCAGGGTGCCGGCCGCCCTCGTCGCCGTCAGCGGCGCCACGCTCACCGCCGTGCTCGCCGGGCTGAGCCTGCCCAAGGTCGACCTGCCGTCCTGGCGCAGCCACGCGCTGGCCGGACTGCCCGACGGGCCCGTGCTCGGCGTTGTCGCCGCCGTCCTCACCACCACGCTGGTGTGCAGTGTGCAGTCCCTGCTCGGCGCGGTCGCCGTGGACAAGCTGGTGGCCTCCCGGCCCGAACTGCTGGCCGGAAAGGCCGGGCAGCCGGGTGGCGCGGCCCGTGTCGGCCGCGCCGATATGGACCGCGAACTGCTCGGCCAGGGCGCCGCCAACGTCGTGTCCGGGGTGCTCGGCGGACTGCCGGTCGCGGGCGTCGCCGTGCGGAGTTCGGCGAATGTGCACGCCGGTGCCGTGAGCCGGAACTCCACGATGCTGCACGGCGTTTTCGTAGTGGTCGCCGCACTACTGATGGTTCCGCTCCTGGAGCTGATCCCGCTCGCCTCACTCGCCGCCCTGGTGATGGCCGTCGGCATCCAGATGGTGTCCCTGCACCACATTCGCACGGTGACCCGCCACCGCGAGGTCCTGGTCTACGCGGTGACGACTCTGGGCGTCGTCGTCCTCGGCGTCCTCGAAGGAGTGACGCTGGGCGTCGCGGTCGCCGTCGCCGTCGCCCTGCACCGCCTCGCCCGCACCCGGATCACCTACGAAGAGAGACACGACGAGAGAGAGGGGGTTCATTACGTCCACGTACGAGGCCAGTTGACGTTCCTCGCGGTGCCCCGGCTCAGCCGGACGCTGCACCTCGTGCCCCGAGGGGCCGACGCCGTCGTGGAGCTGGACGGCTCGTTCAT
The DNA here is from genome assembly GCF_033441795.1 of Streptomyces sp. ADMS. Classification (NCBI taxonomy): domain Bacteria; kingdom Bacillati; phylum Actinomycetota; class Actinomycetes; order Kitasatosporales; family Streptomycetaceae; genus Streptomyces; species Streptomyces sp. ADMS. The sequence continues at coordinate 35,918 of NZ_JAVFVX010000010.1, forward strand.
GGACCACGCGGCGTACGAATCGCTGCAGCACTGGCAGAACACGCACACCGCACAGGGCGGCACCGTCGAGGTGACCGGCCGGACGGGGACACGTATCGGCGCGCCCGCGAGCGCCCCCGGCTGCCGGTGCCGACCCTGGACGCCCTGGCGCAACCACCAGTGCGAGGGCCCGGAGTCCGGACAGCAGCTCGGGGAGCCGGCGAGCGGTGCAACCGGTACCCCCGGCTCGTCCGACCCGGCCGGCCCGTCCGGAGCCGCCGAACCGAGCGGGCACCAACTGGCGCGCGGTATCAGTGCGTTCCAGCGGAACACGGCACCGCTGGTGCGCGGTGAGCTGGCCAGGCTCGCGCGCGAAGGACAGCGGCCCGCACAGCTGTTCCTGACCTGTGCCGACTCGCGCCTGGTCACGTCGATGATCACCTCCAGCGGTCCCGGCGATCTGTTCGTCGTGCGGAACGTCGGCAACCTGGTGCCGCTGCCCGGCGAGGAGAGCGGGGACGACTCGGTGGCGGCCGCGATCGAGTACGCGGTGGACGTGCTCAAGGTGCGGTCCATCACGGTGTGCGGGCACTCCGGGTGCGGGGCCATGCAGGCGCTGCTGAACATGGAGCCCGGCAGGGCCCGGACGCCGCTCAGACGGTGGCTGCGGCACGGACTGCCGAGCCTGGAGCGGATGACCGCGACGGACCGGCCCTGGGCACGGCTCGCCGGGCGGGCGCCCGCCGACGCGGTCGAGCAGCTCTGCCTGACCAACGTGGTCCAGCAGTTGGAGCACCTGCGGACGCACGAGTCGGTGGCGCGGGCGCTGCGGGAGGGCGAGCTTGAGCTGCATGGGATGTATTTCCATGTGGGTGAGGCGCAGGCGTACCTGCTCACCGGGGCGGTGGGCGGGGACGAGGTGTTCGATCATGTGCGGGCGGCCGGGGTGTCCGCCTGACGGGGGCAGGGGTTCGATGGCGCCGCGCGGTCCCGGATGTGCGGGACCGCGCGGCGGCGTGCGCGTGACGGGTGAACCGGGCGACCATCGCGTACGTGACCCTGGTTGTCCCCCTCAAGAAGAGGTGCGCCGAGCGGGACGGACCTGAAAGCTAAAGGTCTAAACCAATGTTCCGTCGGCCCTTGTCATCGGGCCCCCCGGTCTGATGAGCTGTGGCCTGGGACACAACGGACACCCTGGGAAAGGGAGATGTCGTGAGCAACGAAAGCCTGGCCAACCTGCTCAACGTGGAGAGGGACGGACGCTCGTTGCTTGCATGCCTCTGACGTGCGGTTACGCGTTGGCGCGCAGTCCGATTAGGTTCGGCTCGTCTTCCCAGACGGTTACCGGCACCGCGTATGCGGGGTTTTCCGTCCCGTCCGGCGCGGTCGACTTCGGGTATGCCCACACGCCGCGCAATACGGTCCGCAGCATGGACCGGCGCGTTTCAACGGGAGTGATGTCCCACCGGTCGACCAGGCCGCGCACAACTGGCAGGTAGTCGACCGGCTTGGCCTCGTCCTGCTCGGTGCGCTGGTCAAGCTCCGCGAGTTCGGCTGTTACTCCCTCCTGCTCCTTCCCGAGTCGATCTCGCTCGCGGATGTATGAGTCCTCCGGGATGATGTTGCGGCTGACCAAGCTGGTCTGTCGGTCAATCTCTCGCTGAATCTCCCCGAGTCGGTCATTCAGCCGTTGGCGGGCGGTGCTCAGCCGCTCACGGGGGCTGGCGACCTGGTCGCCGCGTTGCTGCGGGATCTTTGCCGCCTCGGCCTCGATCTTGTCGGCCCATTTGCGCAAATTGGTCCGCACGGCCTTTTCGACGACGCTGCGGAGGATGTACACCCCGTCGCATGTGCCGTTGTCTTTCATGGCCGAGCACCGGAACAGGTAACCCGGTTTCTTGATCAGTACCTTTCCGGCGCCGTAGGTGGCGCCGCCGGCGGCTGATGCAGTGCCGCCGCAGCGTCCGCAGCGCGTAATGCCAGACGTGACGTAGGCCGGCTTCCGGTTCCCGCTGGGGGCGTTGCGTGCTTTCTCGCGCTTCTCCTTGTACGCCTCCCACACGTCTTCCGGGACGATCAACTCATGGGCCCCTGGCACCCAAATGCGGTTCGGACAGTTCATGCCGCGTGAGCGGTTACTGTCCGGGTCTTTGGGCGGACAGTCGCAACCGTCAGGGTGGTACCGAATCCATCCGGCCGCAAAGCCACTGTCCATGTAGCGGGTAAGGCCGGATTGCAGCCACGGCTTACCGCGGGTGCCCTGGTAGCCGTTGCGGCCGAGCCATTGCGTAACCGACCCCATCGACTCGCCCTCGGCAACACGCTCGTACAGCTTGGTGACGATCAGGCCGATATCGTCGGGCTCGTACCACTCTCGGTGAATCACGCCGGCGTCTTCGTCGAGTTGGCGCCGATGCCAGACGTACCCCCACCGCTTCCCGCCCGTGGCAGGCAGGCCGGCGGCGCGACGGTGCTCGCGGGTCTCTGCCCACTGCTCGCCGATCCGATCCGATTCGTACTCGGCGAACTTGAAGGCCATGCCCATTTGCAGTCGGCCGAACGCAGTTCGGGTGTCGGCTGCCTCAGTGGCCGAGACGAGCCGGCCGCCGACGGCTTCGAGTTTGGCCAGATACACCGCATTGGCGTGACGTGAGCGGCCGAACCGTGAGTACCGCCAGACGGCGATGCCGCGGGCGACTCGGTCCTCGACGTCCTTGATCGCGGTACTGATCTTGCGCTTCATCTTCCGGCCGGACACGTCGAGGTCTTCAACCCAGTCGATGATTTCGGCGTTGTTGCGCTCGGCCCATGCGCTGATGGATGAGCGCTGAATCTCGGGGCTGATCTTCTCCTCGTAGTAGGTGGATACTCGGATGTAACCCACGAAGGGCTCACGCTTGGTGCTGGTGCGTAAGCCCTTCGGGCGGTCGAGCGTCTGCGTCACGTAGTGGACTCCCGATTAAGGCGCCGCGCTTGTGCTTCATCGAGCGGAACGACTTTCGCGCCCGGCGGTTCGGTCGCGAGTCGCGCATCGTGGGCAACGATGTTGCGTACGAGGGCGGCGGCGGCGCGGTTGGTGTGTTCGGTGATGTAGTGCCGTACGGCGCGGTAGCCAGTGACCAGGGTCGCCAGTGCGCCCGTTGTGGTGGTGATAGTTCCGGTGATGATGGCCGGCCCTACCTCGGCCGTCGTGAGCACTTCCGTGATCAGGATGGTGAGTCCGATCACGAGAACTAACACGGCGGCGGCGGCGGTGAGGTAGGCATCGGTGCGGCTGGTCACTTGCAACCCTTTCCTAGCTGGTGCCCTCCTGCCTGTGTTTGGCAGTGAGCGCGTTAATCACGCTTTTGACTGCGGCGCGGTCGGTTTCGTCGATCACGCCGAGCGCGGTAAGCGCTTCCTCTTCGGTTGTTGGGGTGCGGGGCCGCTCAGTGGGTTGAGGCTCTTTCTCAAGTGCCTCGGGTGGGAGGTGGCCGGCCCGGACAAGGAGCGGCATCACGGGGATGCCGAGGGTGACGCCGAGCGCGTAGCACGTGCCGACGTCGGGTTGCCCCTTGTCGCGTAGGAGCCGCGAGACGGTGGCGACAGGGATACCTGATGCGTCAGCGAAGCGTCGCTGTACGCCGCGTTCTTCGGGGTCGTAGCCGTTGCGGACAAGGGCCCACCTGAGCCAGTCGCCGAAGGGCGTGTCGAGTGGTGGTTCCGGTTGCGAGCCGTGATTCATAGGCGCAATGTATCGCGCACGCGAGATTCATGGTGCGCCGTGCACAACTTTTCGGCATGTGATGAGTCGCCCCCGTCGGCCGGTTCGAACACCCGACTCCGCACACTATCGAACGCGTGAGCGGTTCTCCACTGCTCATTCACAAACGGTAGCACCCATAGCACGCGTTTCCCCTGGTCTCCCACGCCTCCCTGGCGCCTCACGCGCACTCCTCCCCCTCATTTGTTTCACGCGTGAGTGAAACATGCTACGTTCCACTCGTGAGCGAAAAGCGCTCACGAGTGATCGAACGAGGTACATCCCCGATGCGTTTTGACCCCAAGCCCCTGCGCTCCGCCGCCGCATCCGTGGGCGACAACAGCAGCGCCGCGATCGCCCGGAAGCTGAACACCCCGTACGCGACGGTGATCCGTTGGACGAGCGGGCGCAGCGTCCCGGCCGGCCCCGCTCTCGCCAGCATCGAGCGCACCTACGGCGTGACCGCAGCCGCCCTCTTTCCGGCCGACGCATGAGCGCGCCGACCCTCGACGCCGCCCGCGCCCGTGCCGCTGCCTTCACGGCCGCCGCCCGCGTCTGGCGACACGGCCTCGACGCCATGGACCGCATGAGCCCAGCCGCCGCCGCGCGTGCCTGCTACCAGCCGGGGGGCCCGTCCCTCGCCGAGCTGGAACGGCGCATCTGCGCCGACCGCGCCGCCCGTACCCGCAGTCACCGCGCCGCCGCCTGACAACGGAAAAGGCCGCCCGGATGCGACCCGGACGGCCCTCCCCGACCGAACCCGAGAGGTCCGAATCGTGAACACTCCCCAGCCTACCCAGCGCCGCCGGCCCCGCGCCGTCCTCGCCATCAAGGGCGCCCGCGCCGCCCGCGCCCGCACGACGTTCGTCCGCGTCGTCGCCCGCCAGCTCAACCAGATCGCCCCGGGCACGCTCCGCGTGCACACCGTGCCGACGACGCACCACGGGCGCGAGACCCGGGCCGTCGTCCTGTACGCCGAGGCCAGCGCCCTCGACACGACGGCCGAGCAGCGCCGCGCCGCTTACGGCCTGCTCAGCCGAGCGTTTCCCGAGGCCGATTGGACCCGGGCCCGCACGTACGACGCCCGGACCGGCGTCCTGGTCGCCGACGAGCCGACCGCGCCAGCCGCCCTCGACACCGCGCCGGAGGCCCGCCAGTGATCCGCCCCCAGCTCAGCGCTGACGGCCTCGCCGTCCGCCTCCCGCTCGCCGAGCACGTCGACCCCCTGCTCGACGAACTCGCCCTCGCGTACGCCCAGGACCCCGACGTCGTCGGTCGCCTGCTCGCCGCCCACGCCGCGAGCGTCGTCCGCCTCGACTACGCGATGTGCAGCGACGACGCCACCGACTACGGCCGCGCCATGCGCGCCGCCGAGGCCGACGCCACCCGCGAGGCCCTGCTCGACGACTGCCCGGCCGCCGTCACCCTCGACCCCCTGCTCGCCCCCGACGACGCGATCAGCCTCGCCGGACGCATCACCCGGGCCGCCGCCCACATCCGCCACCGCACCGCACAGAACAGGAACGCCCGCCCGTGACCGTCACCGCCCTGCACCCGGCCCAGTCCGCCACCGTGGCCGAGGACGACGCCCCGGTCGTCAAGACGGCGTACGAGCCCGCCCCCGCGGGCGCCCCGGCCGATCTCCCGCGCGTCTTCCAGGTGATCCACGGCGTCATGAGCGACGTGATGCCCGTTGCCAAGGGGCAGCAGAACACGCAGCAGAACTACAAGTTCCGGGGCGTCGACGACGCCATGTCGGCCATGGCCGGACCCATGCGCAACCACGGCTGTTTCATCGCGCCCGAACTCACCGAGCACCACCAGCGCCCCCGCGGCGACAAGGGCACGCACACCGTGCTGAAGATGCGTTACCGCATCTACGGGCCCGCGGGTGACTGCCTACTCGTCACCGTCCCGGGTGAGGCCATGGACACGGCCGACAAGAGCACCAACAAGGCCATGAGCGCCGCGCTCAAGTACATGTTGTTTCAGGTGTTCATGATCCCCGTGGACGCCCGGTCGATCGACGACAGCGACCGCGACGCCCCGGAGCCGCCGGCCGAGCACCGCGCCGAGCACCAGCGCAACCAGCAGCGCCGCCAACAGCGCCAGCAGCGCGGGCAGCAGCCGCGCCGCAGCAACCGCGCCGAGCCCGGACCGTGGGAGCAGCCGCAGCAGCAGGCCCGCCAACAGCGCCCCGACTACGTCGCCGCCGCCCGTAAGGCGGACAGCCGCGAGCAGTTCGCCAAGATCCGGGCCGCCGCCGTCGCCGCCGGCGCCCCCGCCGACTACCTCGCCCAGCTCGACGCGATCGCCGCGAACAAGGCCAGCGGTTCCCCGTGCGGATGCGGGCCCCGCGAGGTGTGCGACCAGTGCCGACAGACGACGCCGCGTCAGGAGCGCCGCGACCGGCCCGGCCCGCAGCAGCAGGGCAGCACCGCGCCGACCGGGCCCGCCCCGCACTCCGTTTCTGACGCGGTCGCCGCCGAGGGCGCCATACCCGCCAGCGTGGCCACCGCCGAGCAGGCCGCCGCCGAGGCCGAGAACCTGCTCAGGCTCGCCGCGAGCCGCGCCCACCTCGCCACCCTCGACACCGATTTCGAGCGCGTCTACGGCCTGCCCATCGAGCAGGCGACCGCCGCCCAGCTCGACCAGTTCCGCGCCAAGATCGAGGCCGCCGGGGGTACCCAGTGACCGACGTCGAGAAGAAGACCAAGGCGCCCGACCCTGCGTACCTCGCCGCCGTTCTGCGCCGCCGTCAGGCGATGCGGGCCCGCCTCGACCAGGCCGAAGAACTGTACGAGGACGTGAACCGCGAGGCCGCGAAGTTGCTCGACCAGCAGTACAAGGCGACCCGCAGCGTCAAAGCCGACGTGACCCTCGACGACGACACGAAGTTCGCCAGCGTGACCCGCGTCGGGGGCGAGGCCGAGGCGCAGGTGACCGACCGCGAGGCGTTCGCCGCATGGGTGCGCGACCAGTACCCCGAACACTGGGATTTCCGGATCATCCCGGCCCGGACCGAAACCGTCGTCGACGAGACGTTCGCCGCGACCGTCCTCGCCGCCGTCGACGCCGCCGGCGTGCCCCAGTGGGCCGACCCCGAGTCGGGCGAGCTGTACGAAGTGCCGGGCGTGATGATCAAGCCGACCCGCAGCCGCTACTACCGATGGACATTCACCCGCGAGTCGAAGCGTCAACCGCTCGACGGCCGCGCCCTGGTCGCCAACGCCGTCAAAGCCGGCGCCCTCGACCTCGACGCGCCCCTCGCCATCGAGGCCGCGCCAGCCGCAGAGGCCGAGCAGTGACCCGCGCGACCGCGGCGACCCTCGCCGCCATGCGCCGCCGCCTCGACGAGCCGCCGGCCGAGAGCGTGCCCGGACAGCTCGCGGTCGACGGCACCGATCGACTTTCTGTCCTGTCCCTGTTCGCCGGTATCGGCGGCATCGAGCTTGGTCTCGAACGTGCCGGGATGACTGTGGTCGGACAGGTCGAACTCAATCCGTTCTGCCGGCGCGTGCTGGCCCATCACTGGCCGGAGGTTCCCCGCCATGACGACGTCCGCACTGTCCCCGAGTGGTGGCGGTCCCGCCCTCGCCCTCGCGTCCACGTCGTCGCCGGCGGATTCCCCTGCCAGCCGTTCAGCGTCGCCGGCAACCAACTCGGCATCGCCGACGACCGATGGATGTGGCCCGCGATGGCAGACGTTGTGCGCCACGTTCGACCCGAGTACGTGCTCGTGGAAAACGTCGGAAACCTTGTTCGAGATGCCGACGCGTTCGGGCGAGTCCTCGGTGACCTGGCCTCAGAGGGGTTCGATGCGGAATGGGCGGTCCTATCAGCGCCCGAGTTCGGCGCCCCCCAGGCAGCGCGTGAACGGGTCTACCTCGTGGCCCACTCCCAGGGCCTCAATGGGCCCCCACGGGGTGGCGTGGGCCCGAGCGGAGTCCGGGAAGCACCGTTGGCAACTAGAGGACTATTTGGCCTTTCGGTGGTTGCGCGCGGGCAGGCCGCGCGTGAGTGGCTTGAAGCCGAACCCCGAGTGGACCGCTTGGTTGATGGGGTTCCCGACCAGGTGGACCAGCTTGCCGCCCACGGTAACGCCGTCATCCCCGCCGCGGCCGAACACATCGGCCGCCTGATCGTCGAGGACTACCGCGCCCGAGTGGCCGTGTGAGTACCCCGCCCCGCGAGGACGGCCCGCCGCGCTGCGAGTACGGCAACCCGCAGTGCGGCGCCCGCCCGGCCCGTTTCTACCCGTGCGGCTGGAAGTGCGACGAGCACCAGCCGGCCCGCACCAGCCGCCGCACGACCCCGTGATCGGCCCCGGGGCGCGGAGACCGACCGCGCCCTCGCCCCGGGCGCCCACCCCCGACAGGAGCGACACCCCGTGACCCTCGACGCCATGGATTGGGTGTGGACCCGTGCGAAGTCGCGCGGGAACGCCCGCCTAGTCCTGCTCGCCGTCGCCGACGCCACGACCGGCCCGGACGCCACCGTGCGCATGGGAACGGCCGAGTTCATGCGCCGGTTGAACGTCTCCCGCTCGACCGCGCGGGCCGCCGTCGACGCCGCCCTCGCCAGTAAGGAACTAGTCGAGGAGGAGCCGGCCAAGGGCAGCCGCGCGACGAAGTACGTCATTCCCGGAGCCGTCGGGTACGTCCGCGGTAGGGGACCGGAATCCGGCCCCATAGCCCCACAGGCGACCGGGCCGAATTCCGGCCCCCTACCGGCTACCGGGCCGGATTCCGGCCCCTCTACCGGACCGGAATCCGGTCCCGCCGAGGAGATGCCCGACACCCTCTTTGGGACCGAGATTCGGCCCCCTATGGGACCGGATTTCGGCCCCCTTCACTCACCCATAGAGGGAGTGAGTGAAGGAGTGAGGGAGCGCGGGCGCGAGGTCGCAGTGATCCCGGAGTTCGCCCGCCCCCTGGTCGACCAGATCACCGCCGCCGAGATCTACCCCGCGTGGACCCTCGCCCCGGCCGAGTGGTTCATCGTCGACAGCCTGATCAAGCGATCCGGTGCCGGCATGCTCGCCGCCGCCGCCGTGCAGGCCGCCCAGCGGGCCCGTAACGGCGTTGCGCACGCCCGGTACTTCCTGCGGGCGTGGCAGGCCCTACCGCCGGCCCCCGCGCCCGGCACCGTCCCGGCCGCCGCCCCCACCGGACCCGCGCGCGGCTCGAACGTCGTCCCGTTCCCCGGCGCCGGCGGAGTCGGCCGCGTCGCCCAGTCCGCCGACTACCTCGCCCAAGCCCTCGCCGCCATGGAGGCCCAGCAGTGACCCCCCGCGAAGTCGCCGCCCTGCTCGCCTACGTCGTAAAGCTCGACCCGCGCCTCGCCCTCGACGACGCCACGGCCGCGACCGACCGACTCGCCCAGTGGTGCGACCTGCTCAGCGACGTGCCGGCGACCGCCCACGGGTGGGACGCCGCCCGCGTCGCCCGCGACCACATCGCACGCAGCCCGTACCGCATTCAGCCGTCCGACGTGTCCCGGCCGTGGCACACCCACAAGGCCGACACCATGTCCCGGCACGTGGGCACGTTCGAGCCGACCGCACACCCCGAGGTCGACCCCGATGACCAGTTCGGGAACGCCTACGTCGCCGCATTGCGCTCCGAACGCCTCGCCATCGCGTCCGGGCAGCAGGCACCGACCACGCACCGCGCCCTCACCGCCGGCCCGGCCGCCGCCGAGGTCGAGCGCCGCCTCGCCGCACTCGGCGAGTACATGCCGCCCACCGTCGCCCAGGCCCTCGCCCGGTACCGGCCGCAGCGCGCCGAGCGCGAACGCCTCGCCCGCGCCGACGCCCCCGACCCGCTCACCGTGCCGTGCACGTGGTGCAGCGCCCCCGAGGGCGAGCCGTGCCGTGGCCGCGCCGTCAACCCCCGTAACCAGCAGACCCGTTACCGGCCGCGGAGCAAGCCGCACCCCTGCCGCATCGAGGACGCGACCGCCGCGCACCTCGCCCGTCACAACTGCCAGGAGGCACACGCATGAGCCCGACACCCAAGCAGGCCCGCCAGCACCGCCGCAGGGCCGTGCCCACGGACCGGACGAAGAACGTCACGTCGTGGCGCGTCGAGGCCAGTTGGGACCACCGCCCCGACGCCCCGGTCGTGATCCGCACATCGGACCGCAAGCGGGCCCGCCGCAAGGTGACCGAGCTTGCCGACAAGGGCGCATACGTGATCTTCCAGGAACACGAGGGTTGGGACCGGTGGCGCACCGTCCGCGAGGTCGACGGCGCCGCCCTGCTCGCCGAGCGCGCCGCCGAGCAGCAACTCGCCGCCGCCGGCCACCCGCCGACCCCGCCCGCATACCGGCCGGACGCCGAGGACCGTCACCGGACGTGGCTGGCACGGATGGACGCCCGCGCCGAGGCCGACCGCCGCGCCGCCGAGCAGGCCGCGCGCGAGCAGGCCGAGCAGGGCGCCCGCCGCCGGCGCCTCGCCGCCGAGGCCGCCCGCGACGCTCGCGCCCTGATGAGCCCGCCCACGATCGTCCGGCCCGAGAACCGGCAGCGCGCCCGGCACATCACCGGAGCGCAGCGATGATCCCGGGCGCCGCCCTCGCCGTCGTCCGGGCCGCCGTCGAGGACGCCCAGCGCGAGCACGACGACCCCGAGGCCGCCGTCGTCCGCATCGTGGCCGACCTACGCGCCGAAGGGTGGACGCTCGCCCCGCTCAACCAGGTCGAGCAACCGGCCGCCTAACCCAGGCAGGGGGCGCCACACGGAGAAAACCGACGGCGCCCCCTCCCTGTTATATTTCACGCACGAGTGATCTCTACTCACTCACGCGCGAACCTCTACCTACATCCCGTCCGGAGGTACGTCCCCATGGCTCGCACCACCTCGACACCGGCTGAACGGTTCGCCGCCAAGACGACCCCCGGACCCATCCCCGCCGGCCCCGACACACCCAACACCCCATGTCGCCTGTGGCCCGAGACGTCCCTCGACCGCGACGGATACGGCCGCTTCTGGATCGACGGCCGGTACGTCCCCGCCCACCGCTACGGCTACGAGCAGGCCCGCGGGCCCATACCCGCCGGCCTCGAACTCGACCACCTGTGCACCGTCCGCCGATGCGTCGCCGACGACCACCTCGAACCCGTCGACCACCGGACCAACGTCCTGCGCTCGACCGGCCCGTCGGCCGTCAACGCCCGCCGCAAACGGTGCGTGAACGGCCACGACCTCACCGACCCCGCGGTCGTCCACGTGAGCTACCCCCCGTCGCACCCCAACGGCATGCGCAAGTGCCGAGCCTGTGCCCGCGACCGCGCCCGTCGCCCCCGCGAGCAGCAGCTCGCCCCCGTCGCCCAACTCCCCACCGTCACCCAGCCCGAGAGGACCGCCGCGTAATGGCAGGCGAAACCGTCATCACCTTCACCGGCAACGTGGTTGCCGACCCCGAACTCAGGTTCACCCCGTCCGGGGCGCCCGTCGCGAACTTCCGCGTCGCCAACACCCCCCGCACCTTCCAGCGCGACACCAACGAGTGGAAGGACGGCGACCCCGTATTCCTCAGCGTGTCCGTGTGGCGCCAACAGGCCGAGAACGTCGCCGAGTCCATCAAGCGCGGCGACCGCGTGATCATCGTGGGCCGCCTCACGCAACGCCAGTACGAAAAGGACGGCGAGCGCCGTTCGTCGTACGAGATTCAGGCCGACGAGGTCGCCCCCTCGCTGCGCAGCGCCACCGCCGCCGTGACCAAGAACAGCCAAAACGGCGCCCAGAACGGCCAGCAGTACCGCCAGCAGCCGCAGAGCCAGGGATACGGCCAGCAGGCCGGACAGCAGGCGTACGGAGCACCGCAGGGCGACCCGTGGGCCAACGGCCAGTCAGCCGCAGGCCAGTGGGGCAGCGCAGTGAAAGAGCCCCCGTTCTGACGTCCTCGCCGCGACCGGACGCGGGCCGCCCACGCGCGCGCCCGCACGCGAATACACCCCACCACTGACACCCCGGAGGGCCCACGCCATGACCCGCATTCCCGACGCCGTCGCCGAGCGGCCGACACTGCACCTTGGCGAAGCCCTCGCGTGGCTCACCACCTTGGACACAGGCAGCGCCGACGCCGTCATCACCGACCCGCCATACAGCAGCGGCGGCATGCTCCGGTCCGACCGCAGCGCTACAACGCGCACGAAGTACGCCCGGAGCGACAGCCGTTCCGCCGCCGCCGACTTCGCAGGCGACAACCGCGACGCACGCTCATGGGCGTACTGGATGACGCTTTGGCTCAGCGAGGCCGCACGCGTCGTCAAGCCGGGCGGAGTCTGCGCCATGTTCACCGACTGGCGGCAATTGCCGGCCGCTTCAGACACGCTTCAGGCCGGGGGATGGGTTGAGCGCGGCATAGTGCCGTGGATCAAACCGGACGCCCGACACCAGCAAGGCCGGTTCGCGCAGAACGCCGAATTCCTTGTGTGGGGCAGCAACGGGCCCCGGCCCATCGAGGGCGACACCCTGCCCGGGTACTACCTCGCCCGCTCACCCCGCGCAACCGATCCAGGAGCCCACCAGCGGCGGCATCTCACACAGAAGCCCCTCGACGTCATGCGCAGCATCGTGCGCATCGTGCCCGAGGGTGGCCTACTGCTCGACCCGTTCGTCGGCGCGGGTACGACCCTGCTCGCTGCTCACCTTGAGAACCGCCGCGCCATCGGATGCGAACTCAACCCGACGCACTACGAGGCCGCCCTTGACCGCCTCGCCCACGCTCAGCCCGACGGCGACCAGCACGGCCCGCAGGAAGCGTTCACGTTCGGCGAGGACGCGGCATGATCCGGGGCCACTGGTTCCGCGCCGACCACGCCGACGAGCCGTGCCGCTACTCCGGTTGCGGCCGGCCGCAGGCCGAACACGTCGAGTCCGGCGGCGAATGGATGGACCCTCGCCACTGGTTCCGGCCAAGTCCGCGCCGGCCCGCACGCTGTGCCCGATGCGGCCGACCGTTCGGCCACTCGACGCACCACGGCAGCCGCAAGAACCGCCGCCTTTGGCACACGCGATGACCCCGGCCCGGACGTGCGGGGCGTGCCGGCGCCCCCTCGCCGCGCCCTCGCCCGACGGCTACGGCCCGAAGTGCCGGCGCAAGCACCAGCCGCCCGCCGTCCGGGCCCGCCGACCACGGCGACCGCGCCGCACCCCGATCGAACAGCCCACCCTCGACGACGCACAGGAGCAGCAGCACCCATGAGCCCCCGCCCCCAGCAGCGCGCCCCCAAGAGCCGCAGCCGCGACCGCGACGACCGGCGGGCCGTCCTCGACGTCCTGCTCGCCCGCGCGCGGCGAGGCGTACTCTCCGCGGCGGAGGGCGCCCTACTCGCCGAGCACGTGCGCGAGGAACAGCGCGTCGCCGACGAGAACCGCCGCGCCATGGCCGGCACAACACAGGCCCTCGAACGCCACCGCGAGGCCGCCGACGCCGCGATCGTCGAGGCCGAGGAGCGCGCCGCCGTCACCGAGCAGCAGCTCGCCCCCGTCCGGGCCGCCCTCGCCGAGACCCGACGCCGGCACCGCGGAGCGTGCCAGCGCGTCGACCAGTTGCTCGCCATCGTCGCCCGCGTCCGCAACGCCCAGTCTCTCGGCGACGCCCTCGCCGCCGTTGCCGAACACGACGGCCTGTCCCCGACCACCGCCCGCATACACGCCCGCATCCTCGACCGCGCCGACTCGACCGACGCCCGCCTCGCCGAGCAGCAGCGCGAGCACGACATAGCCCTCGCCACCGAGCGCCGCCGCGGCGACGGATGGCAGCGGCACGCCCTCGCCGCCGACCACAAGGCCAACCGGTACCGGACCGCATGGACCGCCGCCCGCCGCGACCGCCGCGCCGACCGCGCCGCCATGGCCGCCGAACTCCCCGCCGTACAGGCCGGACAGCGCGCCCTCGCCGTCGCCGACGAGCTGTTCGTCGCCGGCCGCACCCCGACCGAGCGCGACGCCGGCCGCCGCATCCTCGCCGCACTCCACCGCGAGGCGACCACCCGCGCCACCGTCGCCGACGAGTTGGCCGACGCCCTGTTCACCACCACCACGGAGCAGCCCCGATGAACACCCAGACCGACCGGGGCCAGCAGGCCGCCGACGACCTCGCCGCCGTCCGCGAGCAGTGGGGCGACCTGCTCGCCTCGATATCCGAGCCGCCGCGCCCGGCGGCATGGATGCCGTACGAGCGCCGCGGATTCCTCGACCAGGTCGCCGCGGAGGACCGCGCCGGCGACGAGCCGACCGTCGGCCGTCTCCCCCTGGTCGTGCGCGAGCACCCGGCGCCGGCGAACTTGCGCGCCCTCGACGCCGCCCTCGCCGTCGAGCGCGACGTGTTCGACACGTGCGACGCCGTCGCCGAGCGCGTACAGCGCACCGTCGACCGCGACGACGCCCGACTGTGGACCCTGCCCACCGTGCGGGCCGCAGAGTGGAGGCACGACGCCGACCGGATCGTCGACCGCATCGGTTCCCGCGCGCACGGGCTGCATTGGGCATGCGTCTACCTCGCCGGCCGCGCCCTGTCCGAGCCCGACGGCGAACTGTTCCGGATCACGCCCGCGCCCCTGCTCGACCAGATCGTCGCCATGGCCCGCAGCGCGCGCCGCAGCGTCGAGGCCGCGCTCGGCCGCGAGGGGCGGACGCTCACGCTCGACGACCCGTGCCCGTTCTGCAAGGGCGGACGGATCGTCGTGCACAACGGCGGAGGGGACCCGCGGGCCGCCGTGGCGACCTGCTCGGCGGGCCCCGTGTGCCCGGCACCCGTGGACACCGAACGGGGCCGTAGGGCGTGGCGGGGCGCCGACCTGGTCGCGTTGTGGGTTGCGATCAACTCCGGTCGCACCGTGGCCACTTGAGGCCGAAACACGGCCGTATACGCCCCCCGGGGAGCGCTCGGCCCCGAGGGCGTAGCCATGCTCGATCACGATTCCGTAACGTCTACTGTAATTATTGCTGCAATGATTCCTACAACGGTTACCGTTGGGGTTCCTGGCGGGCCCTCACCCCGACAGGAACCGCCGGCCCTCACCCGGCACCCACAACGACCAGGGAGCGACCCCATGGACACGTACTCTCACGCCTACGGCAACACCGGCCACTACCGCCGCCCCGGCACCCAGACGAGCTACTGCGGGCGTGACCTGCTGCCCGAGCCCAACACGGGCATCTGCACGCGGATCTGCCAGACCTGCGCCAAGGCCGAGAAGCGCGACCGCGTCGAGGCCGAGCAGGTCGCCGCCGACCGCGCCGTCGACGGCCCGACCCTCGCCGAGCGCGCGGGCGTTCGTTACGCCACCGTCGGCACCGGCCGCCGCGTCCACTACTCGCCGAGCAACGACGACACCCTCTGTGGCCGCGAGATCTCCGAGTACGTCGACGGCTCCGACCTGCTCGCCCTGCTCGACAAGGGTCACCAGCTCTGCGCCCCGTGTGACCGCGCCGCCGAGAAGCGCGCTTACGCCCGTTCCCTCGCCGCTGCGGTCGGCCTCCCCGAGATCGTCGAGGCCGTCGCCGACGTCGAGGCACAGCAGGCCGCCGCCCTGGTCACCGAGGCCGAAGCGAGCGAGGGCACGTGGCGGGGCGCGTGGATCGGCGAGCAGCCGGCCGACGATGCCCTGTTCGCCATCGAGTCGGCCGTCGAACAGGGCGCGTTGTTCGCCTCCGGTTCCCGCGTCGTGTGCGCCGACGGCCGCGAGCGCACCGTCGAGGGCACGGTCGAGCGCACCGGCGAGCCGGCCCGCGTCGTCATCGAGGGGGGCGCCGAGTGGATCGCCGAGAACTGCCGTCCCGTCCGCGAGCCGGTCGTCGTCCGCATGACGCCCGCCCCCGACAGCCTCGCCCGCATCCGTGCCAAGGCCGCCGCCGACCGCGAGGCATACCGCGCCCACATGGACGAGCGGCAGGCCGCCGAGCACATCGCGCACGGCGCCCCCGTGCCGGCCGCCGTACAGGCCCGTATCGACGCGCGCCGCGCCGCCGAGCAGGCCGAGACCCTGCCAACCCGCCGCGTGATCGAGGGCGTGATCGTTGGGCACGCCGGCACCGCCGAGGGCAGCACGCCCGCGGACGCCGGACACCCGAACGTGATTGCTGCCCGCGCCGCCCTCGACGGCCTCGCCGCGGCCCTCATGACCGACCACCACGACGTGAGCGAGCCCACCGAGGCCGAGCATGACGTACGGGGGTATCTGGTCACCCCCCGCGGAGGCGCCCGCGTCGCCGTGTACTGGCTTGAGAGCGGGCGCATGATCCGCCGAGACACCCCCATCGATGGGGCCGCTCTCGACTGCCTCGCCCACACCCTCACCCGCCGCGGCTGGACGGTCGAGAAGATGCTCAAGTCCTCGCAGTGCGTCTTTGCCCACCGCCCGGCGGACTGATCACCAACCGGCCCGCCCTCAACCGAGGGCGGGCCCCCACCGCACCAACAGGAGCACCGCAGATGAGCAACGAGCAGCCGCCCCGCGTCCGGGCCGGCGCCCGCCGCACGGGGCCGACCCTTGCCGAGTTCCGCGAATACTTGGTCGACTTCGCAGAGCAGGCGACCCCGGCCCAGGACACCGAAGGCCGCATCATGCGGGTGGTCGGGCCCCACGTTCGGGATTTCGTTCTGCGGATCTGTATCGGCCTGGCCGACGACTACGCGGCCGACCACGCGGCCACCTCGCGGGCCGAGAGGCAGCTCGACCCGTTCAGCCGCTTGAACATGCGTGCTGTCGCCCGGACCCACCGCATGGCCACCCGCGGAAAGGGCCCCACCGACCTCGACCGGCTGCTCGACGTCGTTGCCGACGACTTCACCCTCGACGACGTCCGGATCATCCGGGGCGTGGCCGCCGCCCTCGCCGACGCCATGCCACGGATCGCCCACAAGGCCCGCGAAGAGGGCATGCGTCCCGACGAGATCGCCGCCGAATCCGGATACACGTCGAGCCGGATCGCTCAGTTCCTCCGCGAGGAGAAGAAGCGCCGCAGCAACGACGCCCAGTAGGCCCACACATGAAGCGGGCCCGCCCGGTTCCTCACAAACCGTATGGGCGGGCCCTCACCACACAGAGAAGGAGCGACCCAACCCCGATGGCTACCCCGCAGCGTACCCAGCGCCGAGCCCAGCCGATTGCCGGCACCCGACCGACCGTCCGCCTCGACGAGCAGTTCGCCCGAGACCTCGCCGTCATCATGCAGACCGGCGACGACCTCACCGCCGCCATGCGGACGGCCGTCGGCATCGTTGCCGACATGTACCGGACCGCGTGGCACCACCAGTCGGTACCCGTCGGCACCGCGCCGACATTGAAGGCATACAAGTTCGTCGAGGCCCCGCCCGTTCCCGGCCCGCCGTCCCTCCCGTGGGTCACGCACGACGGCCCCATGTGGACGCCCAGCAGCAGGCAGGCCAGCGCTGATGACGCCCGTCGGCAGCAGCCGACCCAGCCGCCGCACCGGCAGCAGGCCAGCCGACCGCCCGTCCGCCCGTAGCCGACGCACCGGCAGCAGCAGCGCGCCCCGCCCGCCCGATCGTCGGCAGGTGGGGCGCCGCCGTCGGCAGCCGCGCCGACCGGTCGCGGGCCCGCCCACGCGCGCGAGTTGCGCCGTGACCTTTCCGTGACCTATTGTTGGCCGCGTCTTCGGCGTGCCCGGAGACAGACCACGACGCCCCGCAGGCCCACCGCCGCGGGGCGTTTTTTCGTGCCCGCATCCGGGAGGCTCCGTGATCTTCAAGGTTCGCCCCGACACTGACCGCCTCGCGCAGGACGCGTACGAGGCGTACGCGACGGCCGTAGAGAACAAGTCCGTGAGCGGCGACAACCTGCCCCCGTGGGCCGAGCCGTCGCGCTCCGTACAGAACGCGTGGAAGCTCGCCGCCGAGGCCGTACGGCATCGCGTCGAGCTGAACGCGTAGACCGCGCAGGGGGTGAGCCATGGCCCGCCCCATCACCGACGAGGACCGCCGGCGCGTGCGCGAGCTGCACGCGCAGGACAAGAGCCGGAACGAGATCGCCCGCGCGCTCGGCCGCTCACCCTCGACCGTGTCGAAGATCGCCGGACAGTTCGACCCGCCCCTGTCGTTCGACCGCGCCCCGCAGGTCGAGGCCGCGACCCGTGTCCGTACCGCCGACCTCGCCGCGCGCCGCGCCGCCCTCGCGTCCGCCCTACAGGACGACGCCGAGCGCCTACGCGGACAGCTCTGGTCGCCGACCATCTACGGCGAGTTCGCCGGCAAAGAGGGGCACTGGCAACACGTCAACCTCGAACAGCCGCGGTTCGTCGACCAACGCCAGATCATCGCGTCGGTACAGACCGCCGTCGGTACCTCGCTGCGCCTCGCCCCGGCCGAGGGCGGAGAGGACGCCGGGCAGGTGCGCAGCATGTTGGGCGCGCTCGGCGAGGCACTGACGCAGGCCGCCAACGACGACCAGGCCCACGACGACGGGGGCGCCGCCGGGGGGTGAGCCGCAGTGCTCGACCTCGACCGGTTGCCCCTGTCGCGCAAGCAGCTCCGGAGCATCGGGCAGGCGACCGCCCGTATCAACCTGTGGCACGGCTCCGTACGGTCCGGGAAGACGATCGCCTCGCTACTGGCGTTCGTGATCGCCGTCGCCACCGCGGGCCCTTCGGGCCTGATCATCGTGGTTGGTCGGTCGTTGCAGACGATCGAGCGCAATGTGTTGGAGCCCCTACAGGATCGCGTGTTGTTCGGGCCCCTCGCCCGGCACGTCGTGCACACCCGCGGGGCGACCACGGCAACGATCCTGGGGCGCACCGTCCACCTGATCGGCGCCGCGGACGCCCGCGCCGAGGGCCGGTTGCGTGGCCTTACCGCGCAGCTTGCCTACGTCGACGAGGCAACCCTGTTGCCCGAGGCGTTTTGGACGCAGCTACTCGCCCGCCTGTCCGTGCCCGGCGCCCGCCTGTACGCGACGACGAACCCCGACTCGCCGCGCCATTGGTTGAAGGTCGGATACCTCGACCGCATCAGCGAGTTGGACATGCGGGCGTGGCATTTCAAGCTCGCCGACAATCCGTCCCTGTCCGCCGAGTACGTCGCGTCGCTCGCCGCGGAGTACACCGGTCTGTGGCGGAAGCGCATGATCGAGGGCGCGTGGGTCGTCGCCGAGGGCGCCATCTACAGCGAGTGGGACGAAGACCGGCACGTCGTCGACAGCCTGCCCACGATGCGCCGGCACTGGCTCGGTATCGACTACGGCACGACGAACCCGTTCTCGGCCGTCCTGCTCGGCATGGGCGACGACGACCGCCTGTACGCCGTCGCCGAGTGGCGATTCGACTCCCGCGCCGCGCACCGGTCCATGACCGACGCCCAGTACAGCGCCGCCGTCCGGAAGTGGCTCGCCGACTACCGGCCACCCGACGCGGGCCCCGGGGCCACCAAAGGCGTGATGCCCGAGTGGACGTTTGTTGACCCGAGCGCGAAGTCGTTCTCAACCCAGCTTTGGCACGACGACCACCAGGGCGTAGCGCGCGCCGACAACACCGTCGCCGACGGCATCCGGTCCGTGGCCGCCCTGTTCGCCGCTGGCCTGTTGTTCGTGCACCGGTCGTGCGACGGCCTGCTCGGCGAGTTGCCCGGTTACTCATGGGACCCCAAGGCGAGCGAGCGCGGCGAGGACGCCCCGTTGAAGGTCGACGACCACTCAGTCGACGCACTGCGCTACGCGATCCACTCGACCGCCCACGAGTGGCGGCACCTGTTGACCACGTCCACCACCAGGAGGTGAGCCCCGATGGCACTGCCCGACAACGGCGCAGCGTGGCCGCCGCCGCAGTGGGCCCCGTACTACGCCGAGATGCGCACGGATGACGCCTGGTACTCCGGGGACCGTCGCCGGATCGCCCGCGTGTGCGGCGAGGAGCAGGCCACCGCGCCGCACCGCCGGGGCCCGTGGAACCGGCGCCGCGAGCAGCCGCGCCGGCCGCGCAACCGGCTGCACGTGCCGTTGCCGTCCGATATCGCCTCGACGTCCGCCGACCTGTTGTTCGGCGACATGCCGGCGATCAAGGTCGAGGACAAGGCCACACAGGAACGCCTCGACACCCTGGTCGACGAAGGCCAGTTGCAGCAGATCTTGCACGGCGGAGCCGAGCAGGGTTCGGCCCTGTCCGGGGTCTACCTGCGTTCCACGTGGGACCGCGACCTAGTCGACCGGCCGATCCTGTCCGTCGTGCAGCCCGACAATGTCGCCCCCGAGTTCCGTTGGGGCATGCTGCGCGCTGCCACCCTGTGGCGTGATCTTCCCGGCTCGACCGCGTCGACGATCCTTCGGCACGTCGAGCGGCACGAGGTCGGGCGCATCCTGCACGGCCTGTACGTGGGCACCCCCGACAACCTGGGGCGGGCCGTCCCCCTGTCCGAGCACCCCGAGACGGCCGACCTGGTCGCCAGTCTCGGCGAGGACGGGGTCAGCGTCGCAACGGGCATCCGCGACCTGACGATCGGCTACGTGCCCAACATCGGGCCCAACCGGCTGCACCGGTCGAGCCCCATCGGGCGTAGCGACTTCCAGGGCATCCGCGACCTGTTCGCCTCGCTTGACGATGTGTGGACGTCTTGGATGCGCGATATCCGCCTCGCCCGCGCACGGCTGATCGTCCCTGACGGCTACCTCCGCGACTACGGGCCAGGCATGGGCTCAGGCTTCGACGACGACCGCGAGGTCTGGCACTCGCTGCGGATGCCGCCCACCGAGGGCAACGGGATCACGTTGAACCAGTTCGAGATCAGGGTCGACGAGCACCAGCGCAGCACGGAAGCGCTCATGCGGCAGGCCGCCCAGTCCGCCGGGTACAGCGCGCAGTCGTTCGGCCTCGACGGCGGAGGCGAGCCGATCACCGCGACCGAGGTCGACAGCCGCGACGCCCGATCCATGGTGACCCGGAAGAAGAAGACCGGGTATTGGCGCAACCCCCTCGCGCACACCCTGCACGTTCAGTTGCAGCTCGACGCCGTGCACTTCGGGCAGCGCATCACGCCCGAGCGCCCGAAGGTGGCGTTCGGTGACGGAGTCGCCGAGTCGGAGCAGGCCACCGCAACCACGCTCGACCTGCTCAACCGTGCCCAGGCCGTGAGCGCCTCGACGAAGGTCAAGATCCTGCACCCGGAGTGGGACGACGCAGCCGTCAAGAGCGAGGTTGCCGCGATCCTCGCTGAGACGGGCGCTGTGGTTCCGGACCCCGTTGGTACGTTTCCTGTCTGATCTCGGATCTTTCGCACGATCACCGTGTTCAGCTATGTCATCTCTATGTTGCCTGTGTTCGACTGTATTAACCGGCCCGGTCAATGTATTCTGTCTGAGCATTACTCACCATGCTTTGACTGTGCCCAGCACAGCGAAGGGCCCGAGACCCGGTTGCCGCCGGAGCCTCAGGCCCTTGCCATGGAGTGCAGCTAGTGAGCCCGGCCGTGTGACATTCGGTCGGGCTCATTGCTGAGTCCGTACCTTACGTCCGGGGTCACGTCAGGGCCGTTAGCCCTGCCGCAGCAGCCATTCGATGATGAGCCTGATGATCGGCAGCCAGTCGACCAGCGACAGCCGCTTGTCCGGCTTCCGCTTCCCGTTCCGCCTGCCGCGTACATCGCGACGCGCCATCGTTCACCACCTCCAGTGACCCCAAGGCGCCCTGGAGTCCAGGGCCCTCACCGGTGGTCCCGGCGAAGCATGTGAAGGGTCACGTGCGGTGGCAGCCACAAGCATAAGTGGTCCAGGGGAAATTGAGGGTCCGCGAATGCACGCGGGGACAGAGCGCCCAGGCTCTCCGCGTCCGTTATGTGGCAATTTCACCTTAGCTTCCTTGGCTTGACTTCCTTGCCTCTGACCCGGGCGTTGGTGAGATAGACCACACTGGGGGTGGGTGTGCCAATCCATCCGGGCATGGTCGAAGACCTCGCGGCCGGTACGCGCGACCTCTACGCACAGGCCGAGGAACGGCTGTTGGGCATCATCGCGCGCCAACTCGCCGCCGGCCTCGAAGCGCCCGGATGGGTCGAGGCCAAGCTCGCCGCCGTGCAGCAGGTGCGCCGCAGCGCACAGGCCGTCGTCGACGAGTTGGCCAAGGCGACCAGCCTCGACGTGTTCGACGCGGTCACCGAGGCGTACAACGTCGGGCACCGGTCCGCGGTCGCCGAGTTGGGCGCCCTGTCCGACGACGCCCGCCGCCTGGTCGACGACCGCATACCGAACGCGCAGGCCGTCGACCGCCTCGCACAGGAAGCCGTCGACGTCGTCACCGCGACGCACCGCGGCATCCTGCGGGCCGTCGTCGACACCTTCCGGGCCGTCGTCTCCCGCGTCGCCGCAACCCCCCTGCTCGGCACCGGCACCCGCCGGCAAGCCGTGCAAGACGCGCTGCGACAGTTCGCCGACGCCGGTATCCGGGCGTTCGTCGACAAGGCCGGCCGCCGCTGGTCGCTCCCGTCGTACGCCGAGATGGCAGTACGGACGGCGACCGGGCGGGCCGCGACGGAAGCCCACATGCGCACGCTCGCCGAGCACGGCGTCGACCTGGTCGTCGTCTCCAACGCCCCGCGCGAGTGCCCACTCTGCCGCCCGTGGGAGCGCAAGGTACTGACGATCGGGGGACCGTCGGGCGCACGTACGGTCGAGGTCGAGCACGCCACCGACGACGGCCGCATGATCCCCGTGCGCGTCGCCGGAAGCCTCGACGAAGCGCGCTCCGCAGGCTTGCAGCATCCCAACTGCCGACACTCCGTGAGCGCGTACACCCCGGGGCTGACCACGGTGGAGGACGCCGAGCCGGACCCGGACGGGTACGAGGCAGGGCAGCGACAGCGCGCCATCGAGCGGAACATACGCAAGTGGAAGCGCCGCGAGGCCGTCGCCACCAGCCCGGCGGAGAAGCGCGCCGCCGCCGCCAAGGTGCGGGCGTGGCAGGGCAACATGCGCCGGCACCTCGCCGACCATCCCGACTTGCGCCGGCTCAGGCACCGCGAGCAGGAGGGAGCGGGGAACCTCCCCGCCTCGCCCCGCCCGCCCGCGCCCGATCAGGTCGAGCGCGCCCGCGTGTGGTCCGGCGACGAACGGACGTTGCGCGAGATGGACGACGACCAGCTCGCCGCCGCACTCCGGACGCCGCTCGACGACCGGGCCCGCCGCCGGATCGAGGCCGAGGCAGACCGCCGCGACATCGAGGCCCTGCTCGACCGCGCCGCCCCCGGCGGGCGCCTGGTCGACGACCTGCTCGGCCTGTCCGACGACGACCTCGCCCGCGTGTGGTCCCACGTCGACGACCGCGACCGCGTGCGGATCATGGCGGAGACCGACCGCCGCGACCGCGCCGGCCGTCTCCCCGACGTCCGGCCCGACCTGGTCGGCCTGTCCGACGCGCAACTCGCCGCCCGCTACCGCGCCGCCGGCGACGGACCGGAGGGCGCAGCGATCGCCGCGGAGGCCGCGCGCCGCGACCTGCTCGGCCGCATGTTCCCCGGCGGGAACCTGCTCGACGACCTCGCCGCCGCCGGCGACGACGACCTCGCATGGGCCATGCAGTACGCCGACGAGCGCGAACTGTTGCGCATCGCCGGCGAGATGGACCGCCGCGACCGCGTCGAGTTACCGGCCCCGGCCGCGACCGGGAACGCCGCCGACGACCTGCTCGCCGACCGCGACGCCCTCGCCGAGACCATGGGCGAGCGCACCCCGGACCCGGACGCGTGGGGCGCCCTCGACGACACCCCGCCGCCGGCCGCCGACACAGGGTTTTGGGACGACCTGAAACGGGCCGCCGCCCGCCTGTACCGCGACGACGGCGAGGACCAGGACGAGCGGCACCGGATCACCCGCCGCGAGGCACGCGCCCTGTACGACGAGTACGTGTATCGGCAGTACCTCGCCGCCGAGGACGCCACAAACGGGTACCTGCTCAACAAGCAGGCCCAGGCCGCCGGGCACTCCCCCGCGTTGCTGTTCTCCGGTCCGGCCCGCGTCGCGTACGCCCGCGCGTCGGACGAGCTGAAAGAGTGGTGGGCCGAACACGGGCGCCTGACACAGGCCGAGTTCATCGAGCAGGTGACCGGCAAGACCCAGCGATGGGCCGAGAGCGCCCGCAAGAACGAGTCCGACCAGCAGAACAAGAGGTGACCCCATGGGCGCGCGCGAGGACATCGTGAAGGCCACCACCGACGGCCGCGAGGCCGGCGAGCGGGGCGACCCGCCGACCGTGTGCCCGTACCCCGGAACGTCGACGCTGCGGACCGCGTGGATACGCGGATACGCCCGCGCGCGACCCGTCGCCGACGAGGTCGACCAGGACGTCGCCGACTGACTGAACACCGAGCACCACCCCGGAGGGGGCCCGCCAGGAGCGGGCCCCCTTTTCGTTTGCCCGCATCCGGCCGGACGCCAGGCGCAACCGGCCCCGGACACCGTCCCAGGAGGACCCCGTGTCGACCCCGACCGAGACCACCACGACCACCGGCCAGGCCCCGCAGAACGCCCCCCAGGGCGCCCCGCAGACGCCCCAGCAGCCGCAGGCCCCACAGCAGCCCCAGACGCCCCAGACGGCCCCGCAGCAGCCCGCGCCGCAGATCCCGCCCGCGCCGGGCGAGCCGCAGGACGTCGCGGCGCTGCCCGATTGGGCGCAGAAACTCATCCGGGACACCCGCGCCGAAGCCGCGGACTACCGCACCCGCTTCCAGGCCGCCGCGCCCCAGCCGCCGGCCGCCCCCGCGCCCGTTCCGCAGCAGCCGGCGCCGCCGGCCGACGGCGACGTCGCCCGACTCCCGCAGTGGGCACAGCGCGCCATGACCGACGGACAGGGCGCGGCGCAGCAGCTCGCCTTGCAGACGGCCGTGATCGCCGCCGCCCCGGCCGCGGGCGCCGACGTCTCCCGCCTGCTCGACTCGCAGGCCGCCATGCGCGCACTGTCCACCGTCAACCCGGCCGACGCCGCCGCGGTGACGCAGGCGATCACATCCGTTCTGGCCACTCACCAGCACCTCGCCGCGATCCCGCAGACCGCGCCGAAGGGCGGCGCCGACTTCGGCACCCCGGGCCCCGGAGCCGTCACCGCCGAGCAGTTCGCCGCCATGTCCTACGCCGAGCGCGTCGACCTGCACCAGTCCGACCCCGAGACGTACCGGCGCCTCGCCGGTTCCTGACCCGCCCGGCGACCGCGCCGGAGAAAGTGAGCAGTGACTCATGCCCAAGACCACCAGTGCAGCGATGATCGTCCCCGAGGTGTGGGGCGACATGGCGCAGGCCGCGTTCGTCGGGAAGGTCCGCGTCGGCGGATCGTCCGCCGTCGTCGAGGACAACACCCTTGAGGGTGCCCCCGGCGAGGAGATCGAGTTTCCGAAGTGGGGTGCACTCGGCGACCTCGACGAACTCGACGAGTCCACCCCCATGACCCCCGTGGCCATGTCGACCAGCTCGGCCAAGGCCGTGATCAAGGAAGCCGGCAAGGCCGTCGAGATCACCGACAAGGCCAAGCTTGTGTCCCTGGGGGACCCGGAGGCCGAAGCCCGCCGGCAGTTCGGCGTACTGGCCGCGCGCAAGGTCGACGCCGACCTGATCACCCAGGCGCAGGCCGACGAGAGCGTGCTCGGCGGAGCGAACCCGCTCATGTTCACCGCCGGGGCCGGCGTCACCAAGTTCTCGTGGCTCGGCGCGATGGTCCCCACGATCGCCACGTTCGGCGACGAGTGGGAGCCGGACGACTTCGCTGGCCTGTACCTGAACAGCGCGCAGTACGCCGACGCCCTCGCCGACGAGCAGTTCGTCGACGCGTCCAAGCTCGGAAACGGTCCGTCCGCGGCTGTGTCCGGCAGCATCGGCCGCATCGGTGGCGTGTCCGTCTTCCTGACGAACCGCGTCACCGCCGGAAAGTTCCTGCTCATGAA
This sequence comes from Streptomyces sp. ADMS, assembly GCF_033441795.1. Classification (NCBI taxonomy): domain Bacteria; kingdom Bacillati; phylum Actinomycetota; class Actinomycetes; order Kitasatosporales; family Streptomycetaceae; genus Streptomyces; species Streptomyces sp. ADMS. The sequence continues at coordinate 61,520 of NZ_JAVFVX010000010.1, forward strand.
GCGGGGCGCGCTCGGCCTGCTCTACAAGCGCCGGCCGCTGGTCGAGTCCGACCGCGACATCCTCGCCCGTTCCACCGTCGTGACCACCACCCTGCACTACGCCGTCAAGCGCCTGGACGACAAGGGCGTGTGCGTCGGCGAACTCGCCGCCGCGTAAGAGAGGAGGGCGCCGCTGTGATGCTGCGCCGCTACCACAAGCCGCCGGACGACGATCCGGACGGCACAGAGACCGAGCCCGACGCCCCGCAGGCAGACAAGCCCGCGGGGCGTTCCCGTTCCCGGACCAAGAAGGAGGAGTAATCCCGTGCCCCGGATCTACGCGACGCCCGAGCAACTGAGCGCGTGGACCGGGCAGCCGGCACCGGACGGCGCCGAGCGCCTGCTCGCCCGCGCGTCCGAGGACGTCGAGGATGCCCTGTTGTGCGCCGTGTACGTCACGGACGCGGCAGGGATGCCGACCGACCCGGCCGTCGTCCTGGCCCTCGCGGACGCGACGTGTGCGCAGGTCGAGTACCAGCTCGCCACGGGCGACGACGGCACCGGAGCGGCCGGCCGATGGGGCAGCGTCTCTATCGGCCCCGTGTCGCTCGGCGACCGCCGGGACGCCCCGGCCGCCGTCGGCGACCTCGACCTCGCCCCCCGCGCACACCGCGCGCTACGCCGCGCCGGCCTGCTCCCGGGGGTGATCTGGTGAGGGTCCCCGCCTATCTGCTCCGTCACCGGGTCACCGTCGAGGCGTATCTCGGCGACGGCGCGTACGGCCCGCAGTACGGACCGCCCGTCGCCGACGTGCCCGCCCTGGTCGCCGCCGCCAACCGCATGCAGCGAGCCGCCGACGGCCGCGAAGTGCTCAGCACGACCACCGTCATTGCCGCACCGGGCCTGAACTGCCCGCCCGGATCACGGCTCACGCTGCCCGGCGGACGGACGACCACGGCGATCAGCACGGCCGGCCACACCGCTCCGGGCCTACCGGTACCCGCCTGTACGGAGGTGAGTTGCGAGTGACCGCCCGCGCCCGCCTCACATGGAACAGCGCCGCCGCCGTGCGCGGCACCCGCCGCGGAGCCGTCCGCGGCCTACGTCTGGCCGCCGAGCACGTGCTCGAACGCGCCCGCGCCCGCGTCCCGATCGAAGAGGGCACCCTCGAACGGTCCGGGGTCGCGTCCGTCGACGAGACGTCCCTGACGGCCGGCGTCAGCTTCGATCAGCCGTACGCCGTACGCCAGCACGAGGACATGGCCCTTCGGCACGACGACGGCCGCACCGCGAAGTACCTCGAAGGCCCCTTGCAGGAGGAGGCCGGCACGGTCGAGGAGATCATCGCGGCACAGGTGCGCAGGTCGCTGCGTGGCTGACCTGCTCGACGGCCTCGCCCGCTATCTGCACGCGCGCGGCCTGCTCACCTACGACCCGGCCGGCCTGGTCGGCGACACGTTCGTCGAGACGATGCCGCCCGGCCCCGACCAGGCCGTCGCCCTCGCCCTGTACGACGGCGCCCCGCCGCAGGCCCGCGACGACGCCGACACCCCCCGCCTACAGGTGCGCGTACGCGGCACCGCCGACCCCCGTCTGTCCCGCGCCCGCTGTACGGCCCTGTACCGCGCGCTGCACGGCCTCGCCGGCGTCGAGCTGCCCGACGGCACTCACCTGATCCTCGCCGCCGCCCGCGGCACACCGGCCCCGATGGGGACCGACAGCACCGGCCGACACGAGCACGTCGTGAATTTCGACCTCGACGTGTCCGGCCCCACCGACACCCCGTAAGGAGGCCCGCCCATGGCAGGCAGCAGCAGGCCGATCGACGCCCGAGGCTGGATTTTCCAGGTCGAGGACATCAACGCGACCGAGGAGACGTGGCTTCCGATCGCCGGACTGACCACGTTCACCCACAACCCCGGCGAGAACGAGGAGACCGCCGACACGACGGCTTTCGACTCGGAAGGCCACTACGAGCAGGACGTCATGCAGCGCGGCGCGACACTCGAACTGGAAGGTCAGTTCCGCATCGACAAGACGACCAAGACGCAGGACGTCGGACAGGCGTACGTCGACACCGACTGGTCGCAGCGTCTCGGCATCGAGTCGCGGAACATGGTCCGGTGGCGGCACGTCACACAGACCCAGTGGGTTGTGTGGGAGGCCACCGTCACGCCCGGCGAGCAGGGCGGAGGCACCAACGAGAAGACCAGTTGGTCGGCGACCATCACCCGTTGCGGCGCCCCGACGTCCACGGCGGTGACCGCCTGATGACGACCGACACCACGGCGTACGACGACGACCTCGACGACCAGGCGCCCGCCGTCGGCGACCCCGCCGACTTCGACGCGTTCTTCGCCGAGCAGGACACCAGCCGCCCCCGCGAGTCATTCACCCTGTACGGCACCCTCTACCTGCTGCCCGACTCCCTGCCCCTGATGTTCACACTTCAGGCCGAGCGTGTGCAGGACAGCAACGACCCCGCGGACGTCCGCAAGATGCTGGCAACCCTGTTCGGGGGCGACACCCTCGACGTGTGGGCCGAGGCCGGCATGACCGACCGACAGTTCGGGATCGTGCTCATCTACTCTGCCGCCAACGTGCGCACCCCGGGCAGCGTCACCATGAAGCGCGCCGCCGAGCTGCACGACGACCAGGAGCGCGCCCGCGCCGCGGGAAAAGCCCCGGCGCCGAACCGAGCGGCGCGCAGGGCGAAGCCGAAGAACGGGAAGCGGCGGAGTTCTGGCAAGCGGTAGTCCGCCATTGGGGCGCCATCGAGGGCGACCTGTCCCGCGAACACCACGTGAAACCGGCGGAGTTGGCCGCCATGACGACCCGCCGGTTCGTCGCCCTGGTCGGCGCCCTGTCCCCTGACTCGCGGTTCGCCCGCGCATGGCGCCGCACACCGCGCCGCGCCGACTCCCCCGAGGACATAGCCCGGATCACGGGCCTACCGGCCCAGTAGCACCCGCACGCCCGGCACCACGGCCGGACCCACCCAAGGAGGTGAGGCCGTGGCGCTGACCGTGGGCGAACTGCTCGCCACGATCACCGTTGACGAGTCCGGCGTCGGTGCCGGACTCTCCCGCGCCGAGCAGGCCGTACGCGCGGCCGGGACGACCATCGCATCGGACGCCGACCGCGCCGGCCGCCAGGCCGGGACCGCGCTCGGCGACGGACTCACCCAGGGCGCAGACGGCCGTATCCGCAACGCCCGCGGGCAGTTCCAATCGACCGGTGCCGGTATCGGCGAGGCGACCGGCGGAAGTCTCCGCGATCGCCTGTCGTCGAGTCTGAAAATCGGCCTCGCCGGAATCGGCGTAGCCGCGGGCGCCCTGCTCATGACCGGCTTCGGTCAGGCCCTCGAACAGGGGCAGATCACGGGCAAGCTCGGCGCCCAGCTCGGCGCGACGCCGGCGGAGGCCAAGAAGTACGGCGAGATAGCCGGCGCCATGTACGCCGACGCCGTCACCGCAGATTTCCAGGGTGCGGCCGACGCGATATCGGCGACCATGCGCGCGGGTATCGCCCCGCCGGACGCGACCAATGCGCAGATCCAGAGCATCGCAACGAAGGTCAGCGACCTTTCGTCAACGTTCGAACTGGATCTCGGCCAGACGGCGAATGCGGTCGGGCAGATGCTCAAGACGGGACTTGCGAAGAACGGCACGGAGGCCCTTGACGTACTGACCAAGGGTCTGCAAAACATGGGCCCGCGGGCCGACGACATCGCGGATACGTTCAACGAGTATTCGACGATTTTTCGCAATGTCGGCCTTGACGCGACCACGGCCACGGGCCTTATGTCGCAGGGTCTACAGGCAGGCGCCCGAGACACTGACGTCGTCGCGGATTCCCTTAAAGAGTTCCTGCTCACCGTGCAGGGTGGCGGGCCGGAAGTCGACAAGGCTTTCGCGTCCATCGGCCTGAACGGAAAGGAAATGCAGGCCGCCTTTACGGAGGGTGGCCCGAAGGCGTCGGCCGCACTGGACAAGGTCTTTGACGCCATGCGGCAGATCAAGGACCCTGCCGAACGCAACGCCCTCGCCGTCTCGCTTTTCAAGACCAAGTCCGAGGACATGCAAGCAGCGCTGTACGCGCTGGACCCGTCCAAGGCCGTCGACACCCTGGGGCAGGTCGGAGGCGCAGCCTCGCAGATGGGCGACAGTCTGCGCGACAACGCCGGCGCCAAGATCGAGGCGTTCAAACGCGGCGCGATGCAGACGCTCACCGAGTTCATCGGTAACACCGTCCTGCCTGTCCTGTCGTCCCTTTTCTCTTTCGTGAGCGAGCACTCGGAGGTTTTTACCGCCCTCGCCGCGGTCATCGCCGCCGTAGTGATCCCGACGATTACCGCGCTCGGAGTTCAGTCCCTCATTACGGGCGCACAGATGGCCAAAGCATGGATCATCGGTATGGGCCCGATCGGCTGGATCGGCCTCGCCATCGGCGCACTCGTCGTCCTGATCATCGCATACTGGGATGACGTCAAAAAGTGGACCCTAGCCCTCTGGAATTGGTTCGTCGAAAAGATCGTATGGGCTAAGGACATGGCCATTGCCGCATTCTCGAACTTTACGCTTATCGGCCTGCTGATCAAGCATTGGGCAACCATCAAATCAGGCGCCGTAGCGGGATGGAATGCCGTCGTAAATTGGGTCAAGGGCATCCCCAGAATGCTGCATAACGCATTCCTCAAGTGGACTCTACTCGGCCTGATCGTCAGCCATTGGCAGAACATCAAAACGGCAACGGTCAACAAGGCCGGCGAAATGGTCGCGTGGGTCCGCAGCCTACCGAAGCGAATCTCTGACGGTATCGGCTCCCTGAAGCAACTGCTGTACGGCAAGGGAACCGACGTCGTGCGCGGCCTGTGGAACGGCATCAGGTCCATGGGCTCATGGTTGAAATCCACGCTGATCAGTTGGGCAAAGGATCTGATACCGGGCCCGATTGCGAAAGCACTCGGAATCAACTCGCCCTCGCGAGTCATGGCCAAGAGCGTTGGCCGCTGGATTCCCGCGGGTGTCGTCAAGGGCATCCGGGCCGGACAGGGCGCCCTCGACCGCGCCATGTCCAACCTGGTCGCCCCGCCGGCTGTCCCGGCCGTCGCCGGCATCCCGTCGGGCGCCCTCGCCGCGTCGTCGAGCGGAGTGCACATCGAGCACTGGCACGCCGCGGAGAACGGGACACCGGACGACAACGCCCGCGCGCTCGCGTGGCTGGCCAAGGCGAGGGGGTGACCATGGTTGATCTTGCGACGTTCAGCGCCGCGGGCGCCCTGGTCACCCGCCCCGGTCATGTCCAGTACGGCGACCTGCTGCTCGGCCCCGGCACGCCGTACCGGTGGAAGACCCTCACCGGGTGGGAAGACCTCCCGCCCCTCGACTCGGGCACGGTCGAGCGCGCCGACGCGCACGGTGCGTTCCCCGGCCAACTGCTCGCCCAGTCCCGCACGGTCGGAGTCGACGGCCTGGTCGTGCGCGCCCCGCGCGCGCAGATCGGCGAGGTTGTCGGCCGGCTGTCCGCGGCGACCTCGCCGCGCGTCGACGAGATCCCCCTCGTTGCGTGGCTCGACGAGCGCGGGCCCCTGCTCGCCTACGCCCGAGCAACCCGCCGGGCCATCCCTACGACGCTCGGATACCGCGTCGGGACGATCACCGACGCCGCAATCGAGTGGGTCGCCACCGACCCGCGCCGGTACGCCCTCGCCGAGCAGTCCGTACGGGCCATGCTGCCCGTGTCCGAGGACGGTCTGAAGTGGGAGGCCGCCGCGGTCGAGGTACTGCCCGCCGACCAGGCCGCGGGCGTCGGCGAGGTCTGGCGCTGGTGGACGGACGGCGATCCGGTCATCACCGGGGACGACACCGGCCCCGTGTCCGTGCAGCCGCTCACCGCGTTCGGCGAGCTTGTGTGGGCCGCCGAGTCCAGCGACCACGGATGGACGGCCACCGCCGGTCAAGAGGTCACGTTCGGCGCCGACCTCGCCGCCCGGACGGCCGCCCTGGTCACGCTCCGGTGGTGGGATGCGGCCGGCCAGCACGTCGCCGACTCGACCAGCGAAACCGGGGCCGCCTCGTTCACCGCGACAGCCCCGGCCGGCGCCGCGTTCGTACAGCCCGTCGTCACCTTCCCCGCCGCCCTCGCCGCACCGGTCACGGTCGGCACGTCCTCGCTGCGGATCAGCACCACCGCGGGCGTGCTCGCGTGGCCGCTCGACTTCGGCACCCCGGGCAGCACCGGCCGCCTGTCGGTCGTCAACACCGGCAGCGCGGACACGCATCCCGTGATCGAGTTCCGGGGCCCGGTCACCGCGCCGAGCCTGACGAACATCACGACCGGCGACGTCCTCGAATACGACCTCCCCCTCGCGGCCGGCGACGTCCTGGTCGTCGACACCCTCGCCGGGACCGTCGTCCTCAACTCCACCGCCTCGCGGCTCTACACCGCGACGACCAGGTCGGTCCCCGAGCAGACGTTCACGTTTGGGCCCGGCACCACCCCCCTGATGTTCCGCGCCGCACCCGGCAGCACCGACCCGGCCGCGTCCGCCGTCGTGCGCTACCGCGCCGCCTACTGGTAAGGAGACACCCCACCGTGACCGTGCGCCCCGCATGGCTGCTGCCCCTGGGGCAGACGAGAGAAGACACGCGGCTCGCGCCCGTCGGCACCTGGTCGCCCGAGGACGAGACACGCACCCGTGACGGAGCGATCCCCGGCGGGAACCCGTTCGCCGCGACCGGCGCCGGCGCCATGACACTGCAACTCGGTATCGGCCGCGCCGCCGTGCAGGGCACCACCGCGCAGGGCGCGTATCCGGTCGCCGTCGACGCGCCCGAGACCGTCACATTCGCCGACGGGAACGCCCAGTTCGCGCGTATCGACTCCGTGATCCTGCGCGTGTACGACGGCCTGTTCGACGAGAGCGACAACGCCCTCGCCCGTATCGAGGTCGTCGAGGGCGAGGCCACCGCCACCCCGACCGCGCCCACGCTGCCCGCCTGCTCGCTGCGCCTGTGGGACGTCACCATTCCCGCGGGCGCGTCCGCGGGCGTGGGCGGTATCGACTGGTCGTCCGCCCTCGCCGACCGGCGCCGGTACACCGCCGCCGTGGGCGGAATCATCCCGCAGGGATGGGGACTCAGCTTCGACGGCGCGTACGAAGGGCAGTACCGCGACGCCGACGGCACCCTCGAACGCTGGAACGCCACCACGAGCGTATGGGACACCTACCGGCCGCCCGAGCGCGCCGTCGAGACGACCAGCGGCGGACTGACCACCGCGTCCGGCTGGTCGCTGAGCAGCTTCAGCGCCCGCCGCCGCGGCGGAGTCGTGCAGATCCTCGGTTACTGGTCGCGCACGGGGGCGACCCTGCTCGCGAACAACAACCTCGCCGACACCCTGGTCGCCACGCTGCCCGACGGGTGGCGCCCCGCGCTGCTGGTCGAGGCGACCGCCTCGAACGGGTACGGCAGCGGTGCGTGCGCCATCGGAGGCGACGGCCGGATGACCATCCGGACATGGGCCGGGGGCGGGCCGTCCCGCACCGACAACGCCCTCGAAAAAGACACGGGCCTGCGGATCTCCGCGACGTTCGTGCAGTGAAGGGGGCGCGCGTGCAGACCCCGTACCGGTTCCTGTTCACCGACCTACGGTCCGACCAGGTCGTCGACGCTCTGCCCGTGCAGGGTGTCAGCCTCGACGACTTCATCGGCAAGACAGGCCGGCTGACCGGCAACATCCCCATACCGAACCGGGCGATCGCCGAGCGCGCCCGCCGCGCCCTGCTGCCTGGCCGTACCGGCGTATGGGTCGAGCGCGGGCGCGAGATCTGGTGGGGCGGCATCCTGTGGACGCTGTCCCTGTCCAGTTCCTCGCGCGGATTCCTCACCGCCGGCATTCAGTGCGGCGGGTGGGAAAGCTACCTGTACCGCCGGCTGTTGCTCGACACCCAGGTCGCCCAGGGCGTCGACCAGTTCGACATCGTGCGCGGCCTGCTCGACTACGTGCAGTCGACCCCCGGCGGGAACATCGGGATCACGTACGACGGTGAGCCGTCCGGCGTGACCCGCGACCGTGAGTTCTCACGGTTCGATCTGCCGTGGGTCGGTGACCTTGTCGACCAGCTCGCCGCCGTCGAGCGCGGTTTCGAGTGGCGGATCGCCAGCTACCGCGACGGCGACGGCCGCCACGTCAAGCGGCTCGTCCTGGGGCACCCCGTCATCCGTACCGGGACCACCGAGATTGTGCTCGACCACCCCGGCCCGATCCTGTCGTATGCGTGGCCGCACGACGCGTCGGGCCTCGCCAACGGGTGGCAGTCCCGCGGCGCGACCGTGAACACCAACCAGGCCGCCGACTCCGTGCCGCTCATGTCCGAGCGCCTGGTCGCCGACGACGACATAGCCGCCGGGTGGCCGCGCCTCGACGGATCGTCCGACTACACCACCGTGCAGCAACAGGCCACCCTCGACGACCACGCGCGCGCCGACTGGACCGCCGCCCGGCGCCCCGTGCAGATACCCGAGGTCGAGGTGTTGCTCGGCAGCAACGTGACCCCCGCCCTGCTCGGCGCGACCGTCCGCGTCCGCATCCGCGACCTGTGGCACCCCGACGTCCTCGACGCCCGATACCGCGTCGTCGGCCTGTCCATCAACCCGCCCGAGCGAGGCCGCCCCGAAACGGCAAAGCTCTACCTGGAGGTACCCGCCTGATGGCGTACGTCCCGCAAGACGTCCTCGACCGACTCGCCGCCCTCGAACGCGAGGTGCGCACCCTGCGCGGGCGCGCGCAGATGCGCCCCGCCCTCAATGAGGTACTGAACGGCGACGTCGTGATCGGCGAGGGTGGCCGGCTCATCCTGCGCGACCCCGACGGAACGGCCGTGTTCGAGACCGGCCAGTCGGCGAGCGTCGGTGACTACTACACCGCCATGCGGCGCGACTCCGGACAGGTCGCGTTCGCCATCGGCGCCAACTCCTACCCGGACGACGACGCCCCGCGACAGATGGTCCGCATGTGGGACCGCAACCGGAACGTCATCGTGATGGACGACTACTACAGCGACGAATTCCTCGGCCGCCCGTGGATGCCCGTGCAACTCCATCCCACCGAACGGCAGTCCTACACCGGCACCGGCTACGACTCGGCATGGGTGGGCACCACGCCCGCCCACAACGCCGTGCTGTACGTGCGCACGTCGACGTACGCCAACACCGGCGGGGGACAGGCCCGCGTCGTCCTCACCCACGACGGCACCGAGACCACCCTCGACGAATGGGACTGTGCGGCCGGCGCATGGACGGGACACACCGTCGAGTACCCCCTCGACGGCCTGCGGTTCCTGTCGTACTTCACGCTGCGCGTCGACCACCGCGCCAAGTCCGCGAGTCAGAACGTCGAAACCAGGCTGTACAGCGCCTACACCCGGAACACCTTCACCGAGGACGAGCGGCCCGACACCCCCGTCGACGCCACCACCGCGGCGCACGCCGCGTCCGCCGAGCCGGCCACCGCCGCAGCCACCGAGGAGGTATGACCGATGCTCCCCGAGGGAATCCCCACCGTCCGCGTGACCGGCCGGTTCCTCACCCCCAGCGGCCAACCCCTCACCGGGCAAGTGATCTTCCGGGCCCCCGGCATGGTCACCTTCGGCGAGTTCGACGTCATCCTCGGCGGGCCCGTCACGGCCTCGCTGGACGCGACCGGCGCGTTCGAGGTGACGCTACCGGCCACCGACGCCCCAGGCATGAACCCCGCCGACTGGTCGTACAGCGTGGCCGAACAACTCGCCGGCGTCGCGATGAACCGCGTCTATCAGGTTCTCTTGCCCGCCGAGACGCCCGAGGTCGACCTCGCCGACATCGCGCCGACCGACCCCTCGACGCCGAACTACGTCGCCGTACGCGGCGACAGTGCGTACGAGGTCGCCGTCGAGGCCGGATTCGTCGGGACCGTCGCCCAGTGGCTCGCCTCGCTGGTCGGCCCCCAGGGCGAGACCGGCGAGCAGGGGCCCGAGGGCGACGACGCGTACGAGGTCGCCGTCGCCACCGGCTACAGCGGCACCCGCGCGCAGTGGCTCGCTTCCCTGGTCGGCCCGAAGGGCGACAGGGGAGACCAAGGCGATATGGGAGACCAGGGCGAGGCCGGCGCCCCGGGCGTCGTGCAGTCCGTCAACGGCATCAGCGAAGCCGACGTCGTCCTCGACGCCGTGGCCGTCAACGCCGTGCCGGACACCGCGCCAGGCTCCCCCGGGGGCATCGCCCAACTCGACGCGACCGGCAAGGTCCCGGCCGCCCAGCTCCCCGAGATCAGCGGCGGGGGCGAGGTCGCCACCGTCAACGGCCAGAGCCCCGACGCGAACGGAAACGTCGACCTGGTCGCCGCCGACGTCGCAGCCGTCGCCACGGCGGAGAAGGGCGCCGCGTCCGGCGTCGCCACCCTGGGGACCGACGGCATCCTCGCCACCGGCCAGCGCCCGACCTACACCGCCGCCCAGGTGGGCGCACTCGCCACCACCGCGCGGGGTGCAGCGAACGGCGTCGCCGGCCTCGACAGCACCGGCCGTATCCCCGTCGCGCAGGCCCCGGCCACCGCGCCGCGGAACGTCTGGACGCCGCAGGCACTCGGTTTCGCCGCCTGGTCGCTCGACCCCGGAGGAGTGGCCAACCCCACCGCGAAGTACCTCACCCCGCAGCGCCTCTACCTGACTGGCTTCAACATCACGGAAGACACCACCGTGACCAAGGCCGTCATGTTCGCGCGCGGGTACGGCGGAGTGACCACCAACCGGTACATGGCCGGGATCTACCGCGAGAACGGAACCCGCGTCGTCGCGTCGTCCGCGGTCGCGCTCACCATGGCCGGCCAGGAATCCGGGTCGCTCCCCGCCATGGTGTCCAGCCACATCGGAGCCGTGCCGCTCACGTTCGCCTCGACGACGCTCACCCCCGGCCGGTACTGGGTCGCGTGGCTGATGACCGTGGGCGGCACCGCTGATTTCTCGTTCTACCACGTGCAGAACGAGGCCCCCGTCGCCACGGCCAACTTCGCCATGGGGGCGAGCTTCTTCGCGCGTGCCTGGTACATCGCAGCACAGAGCACGCTACCCACCACCGTGAGCCCGACCGCGTCGACCGCCCTCGCCGACCACGACATCCCGATTCTTGCCCTCGCCGCCTGATCACCCCACCCCACCCCACCCCACCCGCACGCCCCGGCACCGCGCCGCGGGCGTTTTTTCATGTCTGGAGACAGCCCGTGTCCGTTTCGATCATCAGCCGCGCCACGTGGGGCGCCAAGCCGTGGGACAACGACCCCAACAGCAACGGCCCCGCAACCGTCGCGCTCAGCAGCCGAACCGAGTTCTTCGTTCACTACGACGGCGCGTCCCACATCACCCGCACCGGCTACGCCATCCCGCGCGCCATCGAGGCCGAGCACTTCGGCAACGGATGGGCCGGCATCGGATACAACTTCGTCGTCTCGCAGACCGGCGAGATCTTCGAGGGCCGCGGATGGAACCGGCAGGGCGCGCACTGCCCCGGACACAACGTGTCCGGCATCGGCGTACAGATCGCCGTCGGTGGCGACCAGGAGCCGAGCCAGGCCGCCCTCGCCGCATGCCGCGCGCTGTACGACGAGGCGTGCCGCAAGACCGGCCGCACCCTCGCCAAGCGCGGGCACCGCGACGGCATCGCGACACAGTGCCCCGGAACCAAGCTGTACGCATGGGTGCAGGCCGGCATGCCCGCGGCAGGCTACGAGCCGCCCAAGGGCGGCACCACGCCGCAGGGCGGCACGTCCGGCACCGTGCCGAGCGTCGCCCGCTACCAGGTCACCATCAACGGCCTGACCTACGGCTACGGCGCCAAGGGCCGTCACGTGACCCGCGTCGGCGAGGCCTTGGTGAAGAGGGGATTCGGCAGCTACTACAAGGTGGGCCCCGGCCCGACATGGTCGGACGCCGACACCGAGGCGTACACGGCCTATCAGCGCTCCCTCGACTACTCCGGGACCGACGCCGACGGAGTGCCCGGGGAATCCTCACTGCGGACCCTGCTCGGCACCCTGCCCGGCAAGAGCACCACGACGGCGAAGACCCCGTTCCCCGGCCGCGCCAAGTTCGGCGCCGGCAAGTCGAACAAATACGTGACCCTGCTCGGCGAGCGCCTGGTCGCCCGCGGCTACGGCCGGTTCTACAGCGTGGGTCCCGGCCCGAAGTGGTCGGACGCCGACCGCAACGCGACCCGCGCGTTCCAAAAGGCCCAGGGGTGGACCGGCACCGACGCCGACGGCTACCCCGGCCCACAGACGTGGGCCCGCCTGCTCGCCTGATCATCCCCGCCCCGCCCGCCCGCGCGCACCTCGCCGGGCGGGCCCCTCACTTCCGGAAGGCCCCCCATGAACGCCAAGAACAAGCGCGCCATCCGTACCGCGCTCCAGACCCTCGCCGCGGTCGCCGCCGTCCTGCCCGCCCTCGCCGCCCTACTCGCCGACTCCGACCTCGCCGTCGCCGCCCCGTGGATCGTCGGCGCCGCCGTGTCCGCCGCGGGCGTCGCCGGCATCGTGGCCCGCGTCATGGCCTCGCCCACCGTCGAGACCCTGCTCGACCGGTTCGGGCTCGGCCTGGTCGACGACGCCGACGGGGGCGCGCAGTGACGATCCCCACCCCGTCCGACCCGGCCGCGGTCGCCGTCGAGCTGGAGAAGCTACGAGGAACGATGGAGACCGGATTCGCCCGTGTCGACGGAAGCCTCGCCCTGCTCGTTCAGCGAGGCGACCAGACCGACCGGCAGCTCACTGACCACGAGTCCCGCCTCGACGCCCTCGAACGCAACAGGTGGCCCCTGCCGTCACTCGCCGCCCTGGTCGCCCTGCTCGGCCTCGCCCTGTCCATATGGCAGTTCGCCACCGCCCGATAGAGGAATGCCCCCTGTACGGCCACGCCTTGGCCGTACAGGGGGCGTTCTGTCGTCTCTGCGCAGCAGATCCCAACCCAACCACCAGAGCCCCGACAGACAGCAAGGAACCCCCGACTTTCCTACGCCTCAGGAAAGTCGGGGCTTCTGCGTGGGAGGACTACACGTCGACGCTTCGGGCGAAGGCGATCAGTCCGGCGAAGCCGGTCGGCGAGAGCATGAGCGTCGGGCCGTTGGGAACCTTGCTGTCCCGCACGGGAACGACACCGTGAGCTATCGCGTAAGCGGGGGACCACTCGACGCACTGCCCGCCGTCGCCACTGCTGTAAGTGGACTTGACCCAATGCATGGGCCCGTCCGTCGTGTTGCTCATCGTGCGTACTCCTTGATCGCTTCGTGCAGTGCGCGGAGGGACTTCCCTGGGGACAGTGCGTCAGCGCGCAGACGCTCGTAACGGTCGGTGCCGGTACTCACGACAGACGCTGAGTCGATCACGCGACCCACCCCCTGAGCCTCCGAGTAGAGAACCGGTGCCGTGTCGTCGTCATCAAACGTCAGAAGCGTAAAGGCTTCGGCAGCAGGAGGGGCGCCGGAGTCGTATGGAAGTACTTGCACCGTGATGTGCGGACTCTGAGCGTCGATCACTAGGTGTTCCATCTGCCCCCGCATGACGTCACGACCACCGACTTCCCGGCGTAGGCACGACTCGTCCAGCACCACCCACAACAAGGGCGGGTTCGGCCGTTCCAACACAGACCGACGCTGAAGACGAAGGTCAACCTTCCGCTTGATCACGTCGTCCGTGTCCCGGGGGTGGGCCGCCCGGAAGAGCGCTTCCGCGTACTCCGGCGTCTGAAGTACGCCCATGAGGAGGAACGACGAGAAGTCGAGAACCTGAGCGGCCTTCTCCTCAAGTTCGAGGTACGGCACGAACCACTCAGGGTGTCCCTGCTGCGAGATCTTGACGAGCAACCGCGCGAAGTACCCACTCGTGTTGAAGAACCGGTCACAGCCTTGTGCGAAGTGCAGCGACGGCATTGCCTTGCCGTTCTTGACCTTCGACACATACGGAGCCTTGTAGCCGGTGGCATCGGCCAACTCTTGTTGCGTGGCTCCCTTGTGCTCTAAGGCTGCCTGTAGCTCCCTCCCGAACCACTCAAGGCCATTCGCGGGCTCTGACACTTCGCTCACTTGTTCAACTCACCCGTCTTTCCAAGTTCGTTGGAAACCGATTTACCCTGTCGAGCCTACGCGTCAGCGGTCCATGGTGTGAGTGGGAAGTCACAGAGAGCAGCAGAGACGCGAAGGGCACGGCAACCGACCATGACCAGCACGACCAGACCAACCACCAGCACGCCGGACGACGTGGCGGAGTTGGCGGAACTGATCAGAGTGGGGGGCTTCTGGCGACTCGCGCCGACGTGGGTTCCGCGTGACGGCTACGCCGACCCGCACACCGTTGACCTTCGCCGCATGAAGACCGGACTCCGGCGGTTGATCCCATGAAGCCTCTTGACCGTGCCCCCGTCGGCACCATGGCCCGAGACACCAGGACAGACCGAGTCGGCAAGGTCATGGGCTACGAAGGTCCGTACGCGCAACTTCGGCCCCTTGAAGGCGGACGCGAGTGGGACGTTCACCCGAACCACATCGAGCCCCTTTCCTTGTCGAGTGCTTTGAGCGGCCCCGTTGCTGATCTGAACGAGCGTAGCCATGGGGGGCTTTGATGGCTGTCGGGAAAATTCTCCGCTGGGTTCCTTATGAGACTCGGCAAGACCCGATGGTTGAGCCCGAATACTCCGCGTCATGCGTAGCCGGTGCCGAAGAAGCTTGCGGGGCTGAGTCAGGGACGCACAACAACCCGACTGACGTTGACGACTGGATGCGCGACCACATGAAAGTGACCGGGCACTTGTACTTCCGGCGCTCGTTCGTGGACTTCGCGGAACTGACCGTCAGCGGAATGCCGACCGACCTTCAACCGGCTCAGGTAACGCGGGTGACGACGTGAGGGCATTAACGATGGTGTCGGAATGCGGGAACACGCTCGACGTGCCAGACGGCATGCGTGAAGCGGCTCTTGAATTCCCCAACACCCGAAGCCGCGAAGACACCGTGCCGGACACCGTAACGTGCGAACTCGACAAACACCCGTACGTCGATCACGTTGCCCTACTGCTCGACCTGGGGCCACGCGAAGAAGACGGGGCCGCATGGGTCACATGGTGTGCAGACGGCAGCGACATCAAAGTTCAGCGCAAACCGTACTGCTCTTCAAAATGCCCGTCGAGAGAAGACGCTTGTTGGTTGCATGAGCAACACAGGGGCGGGCATTCATGGGAACGGTTCGAGTAACTCTATAAACTCCGCCCCTGCCGAACGTATCCGGAAAGATGCTCCCCCGCTTCTTATCGGAATTCTCGGCAGGGGCGGGCATTGACTCCCCCTTGTAGTTGAGTCAGGCACAACACCGGCTAGGTGATCGCTTTTAGTCGAACGGCCACGTACTAGCCAGAGACTCCGGTTCGAGTCCGGGCAAGGGGACTCTCGTCCGGCTGTCTGTAGACGGTGGCAGCCGGACGGGTCAGCAAGTGCACGCAACCGACAAGGAGAGTGCAGGAGTGAGTATTTCGACTTACGCGCTTCCCTCCGCTGAAAGCGTGGCGGAGCGAGCGAAAGAGATCATGTCGGCCATTGAGGCTGACCCGGAGTTCGACGCCTTCACGGCTGCCGCGCTCAAGTACGACGAAGCATGGACCTGCTTTACGGGCTTTCCCGTCATCGCCAACTGGGACTTGGACGCCGACAAGCGTCCGCTTCTCACGGAGGGGCTTCGCACCCTTTCCCTCAAGGCTGCCGTGTACGAAATGGGTGGCCAGGACGAGGACATGACGGAAATCCCCGTCGCCGTTCCCGTGGACGAGATGATGCACGCGATGATCGCGCAACCGCAGCTTCTCGCCCGCATCGCTGAGCGCGTCGGTGTCTCGGTAATTCACCAGACCGACAAGGAACACCACGACTACGTGCCCGGCGACTACACGCACACGGCGTACGTGGCCGCGTGGGGTGAGCCGAACGAGCGCTATTGGGTCGGCCACGCTGAAGCGAACCGGCGGCTCGAAATTCTGGACGCCATGTACGCGAAGGCGGGATTCCTGCGGTCCGGCAAGGCGCACCAAATCGACTTCGCTGCCGCGTAGTCGCTAGCTCATCGCGCGGCGCAGCACCGTAAGCGGGTCAAGGTCCGGGAACTTACGCCGGATCTCTGCTGATGCTTGGGCAATGAGTTGGTCGAGCAAGACCGGTGCTGCACTGTAGAGCACGTCATGCAAGTACGGCACCAATTCGGAAGGGTCGGGCGGCAAATGTAATTCCATGGTCAGCGGTGCATTCTCGCTCTTGTACCGGGCGACCGGCAGCCCGACCTTTTCCGGATGAACACAGACCGGCGTTCCGTCGGCCGTGTACCGGTGACCATCCGCAGGGTTGAACGGGCATTCCCTTGTGGGCCGTTCGAATACGTCGAACTCCCCAACGGGGAGACGGCGCGACGGGCAGATACCGCAAGCAAGGTGCAGAACGTCACCGTTTACGAAGGGCTCAGCCATAGAGCGAGCCTAGCCCCACCAGGGGCCACAAGACCCCCCTTCCGGCCGTCCCCAACCTGGGCAGGTCGAGCGGCCAGAAGGGGTGTAGGGCCCTCTCACGCGGCCATAGGGAGCGCGCTTGAGAGGATGAGGAAGCCCCGTCCGTCCGTTACCCCCGTGGCGGATGGGCGGGGTTTCTTATGCACCAAGGGGGACGCGACATCATCGAGGGCATCCCGCACTGAGCTGGCCGCGCCGCCTTCCCCCGAGGGGGCGGCGCGGTCCTGCGGACGGACGACGGCCCCGGTACCTACCGTGAGGTACCGGGGCCGTTCCTTCACCAACACTTCATTCGCACGAAGGTTCGATAAGGCGAGGCGAAGGGTACGGGATATGACAGAGGCAATCTTCTGGGCGCAGTGATAGTTATGTGACCCACTGAACTCCCGGCCCCCGGTTGCGAGCCGTAGGCGCTGGGAAGTGCACAGCCCCTAGGGTGAACCCCTGGGGGCTGTTGCGCGTGATCGTTGGTGGGCGACCCGGCTCGTGCAGGGGTTGACCCGCCCCGGCACCCCTTCGAGAATTGAGGGGTTGACTGGTCTAAACCAATTGGGACGGTGTACCGGAATGGCAGACAACGAGCGTTCTTCACTCTCCAACCTGCTGAAGGAAGAGCGCAGGTTCGCGCCACCCGCCGAGCTGGCCGCACACGCCAACGTCACGGCGGAGGCGTACGAACAGGCCAAGGCTGACCGGCTCGGCTTCTGGGCCGCGCAGGCCCGCCGGCTGACCTGGGCCACCGAGCCGACCGAGACGCTGGACTGGTCGAACCCGCCGTTCGCCAAGTGGTTCAAGGACGGCAGCCTCAACGTCGCGTACAACTGCGTCGACCGGCATGTCGAGGCCGGGAACGGCGACCGGGTCGCCATCCACTTCGAGGGGGAGCCCGGCGACAGCCGCGCGATCACCTACGCCGAACTCAAGGACGAGGTGTCCAAGGCGGCCAACGCCCTGCTGGAGCTGGGGGTCGAGAAGGGCGACCGGGTCGCCGTCTACATGCCGATGATCCCGGAGACGGCGATCGCGATGCTGGCGTGTGCCCGTATCGGCGCCGCGCACAGTGTCGTCTTCGGCGGGTTCTCCGCGGACGCGCTCGCGACCCGCATCCAGGACGCCGACGCCAAGATCGTCATCACCACCGACGGCGGCTACCGCCGCGGCAAGCCGTCCGCGCTCAAGCCCGCCGTCGATGCCGCCGTCGAGCGCGTCGACAACGTGGAGCACGTGCTCGTCGTCCGCCGTACCGGCCAGGACGTCGACTGGCACGAGGGCAGGGACGTGTGGTGGCACGATGTCGTCGAGCGGCAGAGCGCCGAGCACACACCCGAGGGGTTCGAGGCCGAGCAGCCGCTGTTCATCCTCTACACCTCCGGTACGACGGGCAAGCCCAAGGGCATCCTGCACACCTCCGGCGGCTACCTCACCCAGGCCGCCTACACCCACCACGCCGTCTTCGACCTCAAGCCGGAGACCGACGTCTACTGGTGCACCGCCGACGTCGGCTGGGTCACCGGGCACTCGTACATCGTGTACGGGCCGCTGGCCAACGGTGCGACGCAGGTGATGTACGAGGGGACTCCGGACACCCCGCACCAGGGCCGTTTCTGGGAGATCATCCAGAAGTACGGGGTCACGATCCTCTACACGGCGCCCACCGCCATTCGTACGTTCATGAAGTGGGGCGACGACATCCCCGCCAAGTTCGACCTCTCCTCCCTCCGGGTGCTGGGGTCCGTGGGCGAGCCGATCAACCCCGAGGCGTGGATCTGGTACCGCAAGCACATCGGCTCCGACGTGACGCCCATCGTCGACACCTGGTGGCAGACCGAGACCGGCGCCATGATGATCTCCCCGCTGCCCGGCGTGACCGAGACCAAGCCGGGGTCCGCCCAGCGGGCGCTGCCCGGCATCGCCGCCACCGTCGTCGACGACGAGGCGCGCGAAGTGCCCAACGGGGGCGGCGGCTACCTCGTGCTGACCGAGCCGTGGCCGTCCATGCTGCGCACCATCTGGGGCGACGACCAGCGGTTCCTCGACACGTACTGGTCCCGCTTCGAGGGCAAGTACTTCGCCGGTGACGGCGCCAAGAAGGACGACGACGGCGACATCTGGCTCCTGGGCCGGGTGGACGACGTCATGCTCGTCTCCGGGCACAACATCTCCACCACCGAGGTCGAGTCCGCGCTCGTCTCGCACCCCTCCGTCGCCGAAGCGGCCGTCGTCGGCGCCGCGGACGAGACCACCGGGCAGGCCATCGTCGCCTTCGTCATCCTGCGCGGCACCGCCTCCGAGACCGACACCCTCGTCGCCGAACTGCGCAACCACGTCAGCGAGGCCCTCGGCCCGATCGCCAAGCCCAAGCGCATCCTGCCTGTCGCGGAACTTCCCAAGACCCGCTCCGGAAAGATCATGCGCCGACTGCTGCGCGACGTGGCCGAGAACCGGGAGCTGGGCGACGTGACCACTTTGACCGACTCCACCGTCATGGACCTCATCCAGACGAAGCTGCCCGCGGCGGGCAGCGAGGACTAGAGGGCTGGAGATGGACTAGACCACCAGGGGGTTTCCTCCGGGCCGCGTATCCCCGCGCACCTTGGGTAAGCTGAAGATCGCGTCAACAACGCGACAAGA
Organism: Streptomyces sp. ADMS; assembly: GCF_033441795.1. Lineage (NCBI taxonomy): Bacteria > Bacillati > Actinomycetota > Actinomycetes > Kitasatosporales > Streptomycetaceae > Streptomyces > Streptomyces sp. ADMS. The sequence goes on from NZ_JAVFVX010000010.1 coordinate 80,700, forward strand.
TCCGCGAGGATCGCCAAGGTGCGCCGGGAAGTCTGGTCGGCATACGTTCCGTGCTGCCCATCGACCGGAGGTCTCCCCGTGGCCGCCCCCTCTTCCCCCAGCCGCAAGCTCCTCGGACAGCTCTCGCTGCCCGAGCGGACCTTCGTCGCGAACGCACTGCGGACGGAGACCGTCGGCGGGGTGCTGCTGCTCCTCGCCGCGATCGCCGCGCTGATCTGGGCCAACACGCCGATCAAGGACAGCTACCAGGCCGTCCTCGACTTCCACGTCGGCCCCGCCGCCCTCGGGCTCGACCTCTCCCTCCAGCACTGGGCCGCCGACGGGCTGCTCGCGATCTTCTTCTTCGTCGCCGGCATCGAACTCAAGCGCGAACTCGTCGCCGGGGATCTGCGCGACCCGAGGGCCGCCGCGCTGCCCGTCGTCGCCGCCCTGTGCGGAATGGCCGTACCGGCGCTCGTCTACACCCTCACCAGCGTCACCGGCGGCGGCTCACTGGCCGGGTGGGCCGTACCCACGGCCACCGACATCGCCTTCGCGCTCGCCGTGCTCGCCGTCATCGGTACGTCCCTGCCGAACGCCCTGCGCGCGTTCCTGCTCACCCTGGCCGTGGTCGACGACCTCTTCGCCATCCTGATCATCGCGGTCTTCTTCACCGACGACCTGAACCTCCCCGCGCTCGGCGGCGCGGTCGTCGGCCTCGCCGTCTTCTGGTTGTTGCTGCGGAAGGGCGTGCGCGGGTGGTACGTGTACGTCCCGCTCGCGCTCGTCATCTGGGCGCTGATGTACAACAGCGGCATCCACGCCACCATCGCCGGTGTCTCGATGGGCCTGATGCTGCGGTGCACGACCCGTACGGAGGACGGGGAGGAGCACTCGCCCGGGGAGCACGTCGAGCATCTGGTACGACCCCTTTCGGCCGGGCTCGCCGTGCCGCTGTTCGCCCTGTTCAGCGCAGGTGTCTCGGTGTCCGGCGGGGCGCTGGGGGAGGTGTTCACGCAGCCGGAGACGCTCGGGGTCGTGCTCGGGCTCGTCGTCGGGAAGACACTCGGGATCTTCGGCGGGACCTGGCTGACGGCACGTTTCACCCGCGCCTCACTCAGCGACGACCTGGCCTGGGCCGACGTGTTCGCCGTCGCCTCGCTCGCCGGGATCGGCTTCACCGTCTCGCTACTGATCGGCGAACTCGCGTTCGACGGCGATGCCGCGCTCACCGACGAGGTCAAGGCCGCCGTCCTGGTCGGCTCGCTCATCGCCGCGCTCACCGCGACCGTGCTGCTGAAGATACGGAACGCCCGATACCGCCGGATGTGGGAGGCGGAGGAGCGCGACGACGACCTCGACGGCATCCCCGACATCTACGAGGAGCACGATCCGGCGTACCACCTGCGCATGGCCGACATCTACGAAGGGAAGGCGGCAGAACACCGGCGCATCGCCGACCTCAAGGCCGCAGAAATCGAGGCCGCAGAACGGGACCGGCTTGCCGAAGTGGCGGGCGGGGCGGGCGACAAGGGCAACGGTCCGGCATGATCTGACACGTAAACAGTCAGACAGGTACGCCAGGCGCGTACGTCAGACACCCGAGCAAACAACAGGGAGACCTCGATGAGCGCACCCGACGGCAACCCGGTCGGCGCCGAACGCAGCATCGGCCAGTTGTTCGCCTCGGCGACGACCGAGATGTCCGCGCTGGTGCACGACGAGATCGCGCTGGCGAAAGCGCAGCTCAAGCAGGACGTGAAGCGCGGCGCGACGAGCGGCGGCGCGTTCACGGTGGCCGGCGCCGTCCTTTTGTTCTCCCTGCCGATGCTCAACTTCGCACTGGCGTACGCCATCCGGACCTGGAGCGACTGGAACCTCGCGGTCTGCTTCCTGCTGTCGTTCGCCGCGAACGTCCTGGTCGCCGTACTCCTGGTGATGATCGGCGTCGTCTTCGCGAAGAAGGCCAAGAAGAGCAAGGGCCCGCAGAAGGTCGCCGCCTCCATGAAGGAGACAGCGGGCGTACTCCAGAACGCCAAGCCGCACCCCCGCCCCGCCCCGGTGAGTGACACGGTCGAGGTTGTGGCACGCTCGTCCTCATGACGGACCCCGCCACACCCCCGGCGCACCCCTCATCCACGCAGCCCGCCTCGGTCGTACGGCTCGACCTGCCCGGCGGGGGCGAGGTGATGCACCGGGATGTCGCCGCCAACGGCGCCCGGTTCCACATCGCCGAACTGGGCGACGGGCCGCTGGTCCTGCTCGTGCACGGGTTCCCACAGTTCTGGTGGACCTGGCGCCACCAGCTGGCCGCCCTTGCCGACGCCGGGTTCCGGGCCGTCGCCATGGACCTGCGGGGCGTGGGCGGCAGCGACCGCACGCCCCGGGGTTACGACCCCGCGAACCTCGCCCTCGACATCACGGGCGTCGTCCGGTCCCTGGGCGAGCCCGACGCCGCGCTGGTCGGCCACGACCTGGGCGGATACCTGGCCTGGACGGCCGCGGTGATGCGCCCCAAGCTGGTACGGCGGCTCGTGGTGTCCTCGATGCCCCACCCCAGGCGCTGGCGGTCGGCGATGCTCTCCGACGTCAGGCAGACGGCCGCCGGTTCATACATCTGGGGGTTCCAGCGGCCCTGGATCCCGGAGCGTCAGCTCGTCGCGGACGACAGCGCGCTCGTCGGACGGCTGATCCGGGACTGGTCGGGGCCGCGACTGCCGGACGACGAGGCGGTGGAGACGTACCGCGCGGCCATGTGCATCCCGTCGACCGCGCACTGTGCGATCGAGCCGTACCGCTGGATGGTCCGCTCGATGGCCCGTCCGGACGGCATCCAGTTCAACCGGCGCATGAAGCGGCCGGTGCAGGTGCCGACGCTGCACCTGCACGGCTCGCTCGATCCGGTGCTGCGCACGCGCAGCGCGGCCGGCTCCGGGGAGTACGTCGAAGCGCCGTACCGCTGGCGTCTGTTCGACGGTCTGGGGCACTTCCCGCACGAGGAGGATCCGGTCGCTTTCTCGACGGAGCTGGTCAACTGGCTGAAGGATCCCGAGCCCGACCGGTGACCGCCGGTGCGCCCGGCATTCGAGGACTGGAACATCTGTCCTACGAACGGCCAATTGCCCGGCGCATAGGCCAATTGGGGGCCCATGGGGCGGTTATCGACCTTGGGCCAGGGGCAGACGTCGGGGTATGGGCTGGACGCACGACTACAGTGACGCAGCACGCAATCGCCGCTCGGGCCACGGCCTGAGCTCTCACCGAGGAGGTTCCCCGCACATCGCGGGGACGGACCTGAAGGTGGGCATTCCGCGCATCCTGCGCCGCCGAGCCCGCTGGGTCACGGTGCGCCTGCGCCACCCCCGCCCCTGAGGCCCGTACGGGACCAGCCCGTAGGGGACTTTTCAAGCGGTCCGAACCGGCTCAGAGCGCGCAGCTGTCGCTGTCCACCTGCTGGTTGGCGGTACGCCCCTGGGCGATGTCCGACTGGATCTCGTCCGCGGTGAGCGCGTAACCGGTGTCCGGGTCGTCGAGGGACTTCGCGAAGACCACGCCGTACACCTTGCCTTCGGGCGTGAGCAGCGGGCCGCCGGAGTTGCCCTGGCGGACGGTCGCGAACAGGGAGTAGACATCGCGGCGGACCGTGCCGCGGTGGTAGATGTCCGGTCCGTTGGCCGTGATGCGACCACGCACGCGCGCGGGACGGACGTCGTACGACCCGTTCTCCGGGAAGCCGGCGACGATCGCGCTCTTGCCGCTGCTCGCGTCCTCGGTCGTGAACTCCAGCGCGGGCGCGCTCAGATCGGGTACGTCGAGTACGGCGATGTCGCGCTTCCAGTCGTAGAGGACGACCGTCGCGTCGTACTTCCGGCCCTCGCCGCCTATCTGGACGGTGGGCTCGTCGACGCCGCCGACCACGTGCGCGTTGGTCATCACACGGCGTTTGTCGAAGACGAAGCCGGTGCCCTCCAGGACCTTGCCGCAGCTCTGGGCGGTGCCCATGACCTTGACGATGGACCGCTGGGCACGGACGGCGACCGCGCTGTTGGCGAGCGCCGGGTCGGGCGGGTCGACGTCCTTGATGGGCTCGTCGGCGAACGGGCTGAAGACCTGTGGGAAGCCGTTCTGCGCGAGGACCGAGGTGAAGTCCTTGAACCAGGTGTCGGCGTCGGAGGGCAGCACCTGCTGCACCCCTGCCAGCACCTTGGAGCCTCGGACCTCCTTGCCCACCGTGGGCATCGTGGTCTGCGCGAGGGCGGCGCCGATCAGCCAGGCGACCAGGAGCATCGCGACGACGTTGACGAGGGCTCCGCCGGTCGCGTCCAGAGCGCGCGCGGGCGACCAGGTGATGTACCGGCGCAGCTTGCTGCCGAGATGGGTGGTCAGGGCCTGGCCCACGGAGGCGCAGACGATCACGATGACGACCGCGACGATCGCGGCGGTCGTGTTCACCTCGGCCTCGTCCGTCACACCGTCCCAGACGACGGGCAGCAGATAGACCGCGACGAGACCACCGCCCAGAAAGCCGATCACCGACAGGATGCCGACGACGAACCCCTGGCGGTAACCGACGATCGCGAACCACACGGCGGCGACCAGCAACAAGATGTCCAGCACGTTCACCGTTTCAAGCCTCGCCTCGTCATTCCGGTCGCCTTGAGCTCGGCCGGGGGTCCGGGGGATGTCCCCCGGAGATCACAGCACGAGGGCCACCCTGTCACGCGCGCCAGTCCAGCGGGACCTGCTTGTTTCTGTCCCAGGGCCGCTCCCACCCCGAGTAGTGCAGCAGGCGGTCGATGATCCCGGCCGTGAAGCCCCACACCAAGATCGATTCGACCAGAAATGCCGGACCTTTGTGGCCACTTGGGTGCACGGCGGTCGCACGGTTGGCCGGATCCGTGAGATCCGCCACGGGGACCGTGAAGACGCGGGCCGTCTCGTTCGGGTCGACGACCCCGACCGGCGTCGGCTCGCGCCACCAGCCCAGCACGGGCGTGACGACGAAGCCGCTCACCGGGATGTAGAGCTTGGGCAGCACGCCGAAGAGCTGGACGCCGGCCGGATCGAGCCCGGTCTCCTCCTCGGCCTCCCGCAACGCGGCCCGCAGCGGACCGTCGCCCTGCGGATCGCCGTCCTCGGGGTCGAGGGCGCCGCCCGGGAAGGAGGGCTGGCCGGCGTGGGAGCGCAGCGAGGTGGCGCGCTCCATGAGCAGCAGCTCGGGCCCGCCGTCGCCCTCAAGGCTTTCGGTCTTCCCCTCGCCCTCGCCGAAGAGGATCAGTACGGCGGACTGGCGGCCGGCGCCGTCCGCGGGCGGCAGGAAGCGGCTCAGCTGGAGCGGCTCGACCGTCTCGACGGCGTGCGCCACCGGATCGAGCCAGCCGGGCAGGCCGTCCTTGCTGAGCGTCGCCTCGCCGCCCTGTGTGTTGCTCGCGCGAGTCACCGCCACCCCCGTTCTGCTGCTTCCAACGCCTGCGGCTGCCCTGTTGGTTCCGTCCCGGACGATGCCGTACGACTCCCAGGCATCATCCCGGGCCTCATCCGGCCCCCAGCGGGGGCGCCGGGATGCCACCAGCGTCGAGGTACGCCTGCGGCGGGCTGAGCCGCTGGCCCGGGAAGCCGCCCTTCTCGTACTTCAGGAGCTTCCGCGCCTTCTCCGGGTCCGTCTCGCCCTCACCGTACGCCGGGCAGAGCGGGGCGAGCGGGCAGGCACCGCAGGCGGGCTTGCGGGCGTGGCAGATACGGCGGCCGTGGAAGATCACGTGGTGCGAGAGCATCGTCCAGTCGCTCTTGGGGAAGAGCGCGCCGACGGCGGTCTCGATCTTGTCCGGGTCCTTTTCCGCCGTCCACTGCCAGCGGTGCACGAGCCGCTGGAAGTGCGTGTCCACGGTGATGCCGGGGCGCCCGAAGGCGTTGCCGAGCACGACAAAGGCGGTCTTGCGGCCCACGCCGGGCAGTTTGACGAGGTCTTCGAGCCGGCCTGGCACCTCGCCGCCGAAGTCCTCCGACAGAGCCTTGGACAGCCCTATGACAGATCTGGTCTTGGCACGGAAGAAGCCGGTCGGTCGCAGGATCTCCTCGACCTCCTCGGGGTTGGCGGCGGCCAGGTCCTCGGGGGTGGGGTACTTGGCGAAGAGGGCGGGGGTCGTCTGGTTGACCCTCAGGTCGGTGGTCTGGGCGGACAGGACCGTGGCGACGAGCAGTTGGAAGGAGTTCTCGAAGTCCAGCTCGGGATGCGCGTACGGATAGATCTCGGCGAGCTCGCGGTCGATCCGGCGGGCACGACGGACAAGCGCGGTACGCGACTCGTCGCGGGGCGGCTTGGACGTGGCGGCCTTGGACGCGGGCTTGGGGGCGGCGGTTTTGGGGGCAGCGGCCTTGGACGCGGGTTTCGGGGCAGCGGTATCGACGGCGGCGGCCTCGGAGACAGCGAACCTGGAGGCAACAGCCTTCGTAGCGGCGGCCTTGGTGGCGGCGGCCTTGGGGGCAGCGGCCTTGGACGCGGGCTTGGGGGCGGCCGGCTTCGCAGGCGCGGCCGTCTTGGTCGCGGTCGCCTTCTGCGCCGCCGCGGACGCGGCCTTCTGCACAGGCGCCGCCCTCTTCACGCGCGCGGCCTTCTTCACCGGGTCGACCGGCCCGGCGGACTCTTCCTCCGGGGCGCCACTTCCGGCCGTTCCAGCCATCTCCGTCCCCCCGGTCACCTTCTTGGCGGCTTTCTCCACCGACATCACCTCTGCCGCTTTCCACGCATTCCGGCCCCCACCCGCACCCTGTTCGCCCACAGCGGAATCGCGCCGGGCGGTCACCCGCTCAGCCCCCTTGGCCTGTGCTCTCACCGGCGATTTGGACACCCGGCCAGCCTAGAGCCCGGCACTGACATCCGCCCCGGACCCTGGAGATCGGCGCCCAATTGGCCCCCTGCCGCACTGCTCGGGACACCCGTGCGGCATCCTTGTGACAGATCACACTGTTTGGACCGTCCGGCAAGATGGGGAACACGGTCCCCGTTAACCGGGGAGCAAGATCCCCTGAGCAGGTCGACAAGGAGAGAACTCGTGGACGACGTTCTGCGGCGCGCCCCGCTCTTCGCGGCGCTCGATGACGAGCAGGCCGCGGAGCTCCGCGCCTCCATGAGTGAGGTGACCCTCGCGCGCGGTGACGCCCTGTTCCATGAGGGCGACCCAGGAGACCGCCTCTACGTGGTCACCGAGGGCAAGGTCAAGCTGCACCGCACGTCCCCGGACGGGCGCGAGAACATGCTGGCCGTCCTCGGCCCCGGCGAACTGATCGGCGAGCTGTCGCTGTTCGACCCGGGCCCGCGCACCGCCACGGCCACCGCGCTGACCGAGGTCAAGCTGCTCGGCCTCGGCCACGGCGACCTCCAGCCCTGGCTGAACGCCCGCCCCGAGGTGGCCGCCGCGCTCCTGCGCGCAGTCGCCCGGCGACTGCGCAAGACCAACGACCAGATGTCCGACCTGGTCTTCTCCGATGTGCCGGGCCGTGTCGCGCGCGCCCTGCTCGACCTCTCGCGCCGCTTCGGCGTGCAGTCGGAGGAGGGCATCCACGTCGTGCACGACCTGACCCAGGAGGAGCTGGCGCAGCTCGTCGGCGCCTCCCGGGAGACGGTCAACAAGGCGCTCGCCGACTTCGCGGGCCGCGGCTGGCTGCGCCTGGAGGCGCGGGCCGTGATCCTGCTGGACGTGGAGCGCCTCGCGAAGCGTTCGAGGTAGCCGGGAGTCGTCCATACGTGCGAGAGGGGCCCTGCCGAACGGCGGGGCCCCTCTCGCGTTCACCGGAGTGGGGGGCCACGCGGACCGCGCGGTGGCGAGAACAGGATCAAGGGGTGGGTGGAGATGCACCAGGACAGAGCGCCGGAGTCGGTCTGGGCGGCGGCGCCGGAGCCCGCGAAGCGCCGGCTGCGACTGTTCCGCCGGGACCCGGAGGCGCAGACGCTGTGGCAGTCCGAGTTCGAGCAGCAGGACCTGGGCGAGCCGCTCGGGGTGTGGGCGACGGACGAGGTGGTGGCCCTGGTGCGCTTCGACCGCGTGACCGCGTACGCACCGGCGACCGGTGAGCCCCGCTGGACCTGGCAGCCGCCGGGCCAGGACGTGATCGTCCGGGTGGCCGAGGACACCGCGGACGGCCTGGGCGTCGTCCTGCACTACGACGACGGCGGGCGGGTCGACGAGAAGGTCCGCCTCACCGCGCTCGACCTCGGCTCCGGAGACGTTGCCTGGTCGCGCGAGCAGCCGAAGGACCAGCTGGGCGACATCGGCGCCGACCGCGCACGCCATGTGTCGATCGGCGGCGGCCGGATAGCGACCGCCCCCGTCTGGATAGCGAACAGCCAGGGCCGGAAGGGCAAAGAACCTCCGGTGGTCCGGTCTCTCGACGCGCGCACCGGCTCCGTCCAGTGGGAGCGGTCGCTCCCGGACCACTGGGGCGACTGGTTCTCCGCCCTGGCTGCCGACCCGCCGGTCCTGTCCGTCCGCAACCGCGGCAAGCGCTCCCGCCCACGGCTGTACGTGGTGCGCGAGGACGGGCAGTGGCACATCGAACTCCCCGACGGTTACCAGGACTTCGGACCCGCGGTCGCCGTCGTCGGCGACACGATCGCCGTCGGACTGGAACCGGACGACCCCGCCGGCGACAGCGAGAAGAGCGCCGACACCCTCCTGCGCGCCTACTCCGTCCGCACCGGCGAGCAACTCTGGGAGTGGCGCGTTGATCACGGCCGTACGCTCCATCCGCTGGCCCACCGCGGGTACTTCATGGTGGGCAACGGCTACGGCAGCCGGGTGACCGTCCTCGACCCCGCCGACGGTCGGGTTGTCGCGGAGCGCAGACTGCCCGGCTTCAGCTACCGGGCGAGGTACGCCGCCTGGGGCGACCGCCTGGCCGTGGTGTGCCATGCGGTGAGTGAGACCCGCCGCCTGCGCGTGTTCCGCTGGAAGTGACGTGACGTACGAAGTGACGGCGCGCCCTGGGCTGGACGAGCGGGGTTCATCGCACGCGAGGGCTCCCTCGCGCGCGTGCCGTACGCCTTCCGGCCCGCCGTAGGTACCGCCCGCGGCCAACTCCTCGACGTCTTCGGGGAACGGCTGCCCAGCGCGTACCTCTACGGATCGATTCCGCGCGGTCGCGCGCGTGGGCCGCAGCGACCTGGACCTCCTGCTCGCGCTGCGCGATGAGCCCGCGGAGGGGGACCGGGCGGCGGCCGGTGCGACGGACGCGGCGCTCGACAGGAAGTTCGAGCAGATCGAGGGCGCCGGCACGCCGCTGGTCTCGCGGGTAGTCGAGGAGTACGCGCGCGAGGCACGGCGTCAAGGCGCCCAAGCCCGACCGAGGGCCCGGTCGCCGGGCAGGCCCTAGATGAGGCCGTGGTCGCGGAGGTACTCCAGCTGGGCCCGTACGGACAGTTCGGCGGCCGGCCACAGGGAGCGGTCCACATCCGCGTACACGTGGGCGACGACCTCCGCGGGACCGGTGTAGCCGTTCTCGACCGCTGTCTCGACCTGGGCGAGCCGGTGGGCGCGGTGGGCGAGATAGAACTCGACGGCGCCCTGGGCGTCGTCCAGGACGGGTCCGTGGCCCGGCAGGACGATGTCCACGCCGTCGTCCACCGTCAGGGACCTCAGCCGCCGCAGCGAGTCCAGATAGTCCCCCAGACGGCCGTCAGGATGGGCCACCACGGACGTTCCACGCCCCAGGACGGTGTCACCGGTCAGGACGGCCCGATCGGCCGGGAGATGGAAGCAGAGCGAGTCCGCGGTGTGCCCCGGCGTCGGTACGACCCTCAGCTCCAGCCCGCCGACGGACACGACGTCCCCGTGCTTGAGGCCCTCGTCCCCCAGCCGCAGCGCCGGGTCGAGCGCCCGCACAGGCGTCCCCGTCAGCTCGGCGAACCGTCCGGCACCCTCGGCGTGGTCCGGATGCCCGTGCGTGAGCAGCGTCAGCGCGACCCGCTTGCCGGCCCTCTCCGCGGTGTCGACGACATGCCGGAGGTGCAGGTCGTCCAGGGGCCCCGGGTCTACGACGACGGCCAGTTCGGAATCCGGCTCGGAGACGATCCAGGTGTTCGTGCCGTCGAGGGTCATCGCGGAGGCGTTGGGCGCGAGGACGTTGACCGCGCGCGCGGTGGCGGGGCCCGAAAGAACCCCGCCGCGGGGCTGGCCGGGGAGAGCGGCGGCTTCAGTCATGCGGGGGCACCTGTCAGGGGGTGAGGCGGGGGTGGGGGTGGGGGTGGGGTCGTGGGGGTGAGGGTGTTCGCGGGCGCGGGCACCATCACGGGCGCGGGCGGCATCGCGGTTGGGCTGCCGGGCGCGGGCACCATCGCGGACGGGGGCGGCATCGCGGTTGGGCTGCCGGGCGCGGGCACCATCGCGGACGGGGGCACCATCGCAGGCGTGGGCGGCATCGCGGACGTGGGCGGCATCGCGAGCACGGGCACCATCGCGGACGCGGTCATGCGGGGGTTCCCCCGATCCGGATGTGCTTGGTGAACTCGTCGTGCCCGGGCCAGGCGAGCACGATCTCGTCGTCCTCCAGGGTGGCCCTGGCCAGGACAGGGGCCAGGTCGCGCTCCAGGGCCCCGGTGAGGGCGCCGGACGCGCTGTCGTACGGGGCCAGTGCGCGCAGCGTCGCGATCGTGGGCGGCATCATCAGCAGCTCGCCCCTGTCGTACGAGGCTGCCGCGTCGGCCGGTTTGATCCACACCGTGCGGTCCGCCTCCGTGGAGGCGTTCCGGGTGCGCTGGCCCGCCGGGAGAGCCGCCACGAAGAACCAGGTGTCGTAGCGGCGAGCCTCGAACTCCGGGGTGATCCAGCGGGCCCACGCCCCGAGGAGATCGGATCGGAGCACCAGCCCGCGGCGGTACAGGAACTCGGCGAAGGACAGCTCCCGGGCGACGAGGGCCGCGCGGTCCGCCTCCCAGTCGTCGCCCGTGGTGTCTCCGACCACGGTGTCGGCGGCCTGGCCCGCGAGCAGGACACCCGCCTCCTCGTACGTCTCGCGTACGGCGGCGCAGACGACCGCCTGTGCGGACGTCTCGTCGGTGCCCAGGCCCAGCCGGGACGCCCACCACGCGCGCGTGGGGCCCGCCCAGCGGATCAGGTGGTCGTCGTCGCGCGGGTCGACTCCGCCGCCCGGATACGCGTACGCGCCCCCGGCGAAGGCCATGGAGGCGCGCCTGCGCAGCATGTGGACGACGAGGCCGGCGTCGGTGTCCTTCAGGAGCATGACGGTGGCCGCGCGCTTCGGGGTGACCGGGGTGAGGGTGCCTTCGGCGAGCCCGCGGATGAGGTCCGGCCACTCCGGTGGATACCACTGCCCGTTTGCCATGGGCGGAGGCTATCCGGTGGTGGGCGCATGTTCGAGGCTCCGAGGGTGTCCGCCCCGCCGCCCTTACCCGTCCCATCCCTGAGGGCTGCGCCCCCAGACCCCCGCTTCGGCCCTGAACGGGCCTTGTCCTCAAACTCCCCCAGAGGGGGACCCCCAGACGGGCTGGATGGTGCCGGCCGGCGCCAAGGAGCCTGAGCCGGACCGGCCTCACCCTCTGAAACACCGGACGCGCCGGATGCAACTGGGCGTGGGCTGAAAAGCGGCGGGGGCGGCGGGGCGGGAAAGAAGCCTGGGCAGGCCGCCCGCGAACGCCGGCCGGCGCCGAGAGGTTCGAGGGCGCCCGGCAATCGGGCCGAGACGGGGTGGGTGGGAAGGAATCCCGAGCAAACCCCGCCTCGCCTACACCCCCGTCAGCTCCACCTGGACCTCGACCTCGACCGGCGCGTCCAGCGGCAGTACCGCCACGCCGACCGCGCTGCGGGCGTGGACGCCCTTGTCGCCCAGCACCTCACCGAGGAGTTCGCTGGCACCGTTGATGACAGCGGGCTGCCCCGTGAAGTCGGGGGCCGAGGCGACGAAACCGACGACCTTCACGACCCGCGCCACGCGGTCGAGGTCACCGGCGACCGACTTGACCGCGGCGAGCGCGTTCAGCGCACACGTGCGGGCCAGTTGCCTGGCCTCCTCGGGCGTGACCTCCGCGCCCACCTTGCCGGTGACCGGGAGCTTGCCGTCCACCATGGGCAGCTGGCCCGAGGTGTACACGTACACCCCCGACTGCACGGCCGGCTGGTACGCGGCGAGCGGCGGCACGACCGCCGGCAGGGTCAGACCCAGTTCGGCGAGCCGGGACTCCACCGCGCTCACGCCTTCTCCCGCTTCAGGTAGGCCACGAGCTGCTCGGGGTTGTTCGGCCCGGGCACGACCTGGACGAGCTCCCAGCCGTCCTCGCCCCACGTGTCCAGGATCTGCTTCGTGGCATGAACAAGCAGCGGCACAGTCGCATATTCCCACGAACGACGGTTACTTTCCGACATGGCAACACCCCAGGTGGTCAGCGGCATGAATCTTCACGTTGCAGGCTATACGCGCCAGTCCTACGGACGGGTCAACGGGAGTGAGGCGTGCTCCGCCAGCCAGCGGAACGAAACCAGGCACGCTTCGGGTCATTCGCTGCCGAGTCGGCACGACAGGCCCGTGACGCCACCTCGTGTGACCCAGCTACATCTCGCGCACCGCCCTTGATGACCACGTGGTCGTGAACATCTTCGCCCTGATGCCTGCCGCTGAGCGGGACAGCGAATCGCGCAGCATCCCGGAGCGAGAGGCTGCCCACCACGCAGAGGTCAGTGAGATGCCCGGGACAGCGCAGGAGCGAAGCGCGGTGCCCCATGACCGGGCCGACGCGCTGCGCGCCCTGGACCAGCTGTACGAGGAACGGAAGCTGTATGAAGGCGACCCCATCGGCCGACGGCGCCGGCAGGCAGATGCGCGGACCCGACAGGAGCGCCTGCGCGCCGCCGGCAACAGGCTGGAAGCACTGGGTCAGGCCGGCTCGCTGGTGCTTCCGCTGGGCGAGTGGATGGCGAGCGATCAGAGAGGGTACGCACGTTGTCCACAGCCACCTGCGTAGGTCCGGGCCGGACTGGTTAACCTCGAATACGTGAGCAGGTTCCAGGTCGTCAGCGGTAAGGGCGGGACCGGAAAGACCACGGTCGCCGCATCGCTCGCGCTCGCCCTCGCGACCGAGGGGAAGCGCACGCTTCTCGTCGAGGTCGAGGGCAGGCAGGGCATCGCGCAGCTCTTCGAGACAGAAGTGCTGCCTTATGAGGAGCGGAAGATCGCCGTCGCTCCCGGGGGCGGGGAGGTGTATGCCCTCGCCATCGACCCCGAGCAGGCGCTGCTGGACTACCTCCAGATGTTCTACAAACTCGGGAGCGCGGGCCGCGCCCTGAAAAAACTCGGCGCCATCGACTTCGCCACCACCGTCGCCCCGGGCATCAGGGACGTCCTGCTGACCGGCAAGGCGTGCGAGGCGGTCCGGCGCAAGGGCAAGAGCGGGCGATTCGTCTACGACCACGTCGTGATGGACGCCCCGCCGACGGGTCGTGTCACCCGTTTCCTGAACGTCAACGACGAGGTGGCGGGGCTGGCGAAGATCGGCCCCATACACAATCAGGCGCAGGCCGTGATGCGCGTACTCAAGTCGCCCGAGACGGCGGTGCATCTGGTGACGCTGCTGGAGGAGATGCCGGTCCAGGAGACCGCGGACGGTATCGCCGAGCTGCGGGCGGCGAAACTGCCGGTAGGGCGGATCATCGTCAACATGGTGCGGCCCGAGGTTTTGGACGAGGCCGAGCTGGAACTCGTACGAGCGGCTCCTCGCAGCGCGCTCGCGCAGTCGCTGTCGGCCGCCGGGCTCGGCGGGGCGCGGCGCGGCGGGAACGCCGAGAAGCTGGTGGACCCGCTGCTGGCTCAGGCCGAGGAGTACGCCGAGCGGTACACGCTGGAGCACGAACAGCGCGCTGTGCTCGGCGAATTGCACCTACCGTTGCATGAACTGCCGCTGTTCACCGAGGGAATGGACCTGGCAGGTCTGTACGAACTGGCCACCGAGCTGCGGAAGCAGGGGATGTCATGAGTCCGGACCCGACCCCTGCCTCTCCGCACGGGCACGACAGCACCGTCCGCCACCACCTGCCCCCCGCGCGCTTGCTCGCAGTGGATCCGCTGCTCGACGATCCCGAGACCCGGATCGTGGTCTGCTGCGGGGCCGGCGGGGTCGGCAAGACGACCACCGCGGCGGCGCTCGGGCTGCGGGCCGCCGAGCGGGGGCGGAAGGTGGTCGTGCTGACCATCGACCCGGCGCGCAGGCTCGCCCAGTCCATGGGCATCGACTCGCTCGACAACGTCCCTCGGCGGGTCAAGGGCGTGGAGGGCAGTGGCGAACTGCACGCCATGATGCTCGACATGAAGCGTACGTTCGACGAGATCGTCGAGGCGCACGCCGACCGTGAGCGGGCCGCCGCGATCCTCGCCAACCCCTTCTACCAGTCACTCTCGGCGGGCTTCGCGGGCACGCAGGAGTACATGGCGATGGAGAAGCTGGGGCAGCTGCGGTCGCGCGACGAGTGGGATCTCATCGTCGTCGACACACCGCCCTCCCGGTCCGCGCTGGACTTCCTGGACGCTCCGAAGCGGCTCGGTTCGTTTCTCGACGGCCGGCTGATCCGGCTGCTGACCGCGCCGGCGAAACTGGGCGGGCGCGCGGGAATGAAGTTCCTGAACGTCGGGATGTCGATGATGACCGGCACCCTGGGCAAGCTGCTGGGCGGCCAACTCCTCAGGGACGTCCAGACGTTCGTGGCCGCGATGGACACCACCTTCGGTGGTTTCCGTACCCGCGCCGATGCCACGTACCAGTTGCTTCAGGCGCCCGGAACGGCGTTCCTGGTGGTGGCGGCCCCGGAGCGCGACGCGCTGCGCGAGGCCGCGTACTTCGTGGAGCGGCTGGCCGCGGAGGACATGCCGCTCGCCGGACTGGTGCTCAACCGGGTCCACGGCAGCGGCGCCACCCAGCTGTCGGCCGAGCGGGCGCTCGCCGCCGCGGAAAATCTTGAAGAGCTCCGCATTGTCGATCAGGAGGACGGGAAAGCTGGACTTCGTAACTCTCCCGACACGTACGGCAGTTCAGAATCCTCGGTTTCCGAGACACCAGCTCCCGAAACAGCAGCTTCTGCGACACCGGTTCCTGAGGTACCAGCACCTGAGGCAGACGTCGAAGAACACGTCGAAGGCTCCCCCGCCGCCACCGACAGTGACCCGACCGTCGAACAACTCACCGCAGGCCTGCTCCGGCTGCACGCCGATCGTATGCAGATGCTCTCCCGCGAGCAGCACACACGCGACCGCTTCACCGCGCTCCACCCGGAGGTGGCTGTGACCGAGGTCGCCGCGCTGCCCGGCGATGTACATGACCTCGCTGGACTGCGGGACATCGGCAACCGGCTCGCGACCGACCGGCCGGAGCTGCCGGAGACGAGCGACTGACCTAGACGGCTCAACCCACCGCCAAGTAGTTCTCGTACACCTCTTCCTCGTCGAGGGGCAGGATTCCCACCCCACGTTCGTACTCCGTACGCGCTGTCTCAAGCAGCCGACGCCACGAGGTGACGGTGGGACGCCTGCGCAGCAGTGCGCGGCGCTCCCGCTCCGTCATTCCTCCCCACACGCCGAACTCGACGCGGTTGTCGAGCGCGTCGGCCAGGCATTCCGTGCGTACCGGACATCCGGTGCACACCGCCTTGGCCCTGTTCTGCGCTGCTCCTTGAACGAACAGTTCATCCGGATCGGTAGTGCGGCAGGCCGCCTGCGCACTCCAGTCGGTAACCCAGCCCATACCGGCGCCGTCCTCTCCCGAATCGAGGCTCCCCCACGGCGGCAGCGGCATATTCACCGCCGCCAGTTGAGGACGTTACGGAAGGCGGGCACGGCGCAACACCCCCTTCGGGCCCAATCTTGAATGGCCCGAACGGACTATGGGTAAGCGGCAGATCACCCGGGGGAGTGAGCGACCGACATGCGTGACTATCCCGACAAAGCGGGACAGTTCAGCTGGGCCACAACGGACACCTCGTGACACACAAGGCGGATCCGGGCACGTGCTCCACAAAAAAGTTGGACTACATCCGAAACGTTTCGGGGTTCGCGGACGTATTGATACGTGACCTCACTGCTGTGACAGTTGTGAGCAGCTTAGGCCAAGGCCTGTACGCGTGTCCGGCGAATGAGAACGTAGGCTGCCCTCATGCCAAACAAGCGCTCGGGTGGTGGTCTGTCGGTAACGCAGCAGGCCGCCAAGTTTCTCGGTGTCAGCGTGCTCGCGGGAGCCGTCATGGCGGGCATCGCCCTGCCCGCCGCCGGCGCGCTCGGTCTCGCGGCCAAGGGTTCGGTCGAGGGGTTCGACGAGATCCCGGCCAATCTCAAGCGCCCGCCGCTGAGCCAGCGCACCACGATCCTGGACGCCAAGGGCGGCCAGCTCGCCACGGTCTACTCGCGCGACCGCACGGTCGTCGAGCTCAAGAACATCTCGCCGTACATGCAGAAGGCGATCGTCGCGATCGAGGACTCACGGTTCTACGAGCACGGCGCGATCGACCTCAAGGGCGTCCTGCGCGCCCTCAACAGAAACGCGCAGAGCGGCGGCGTCGCGGAGGGCGCCTCCACGCTCACGCAGCAGTACGTGAAGAACGTGTTCGTCGAGGAGGCGGGCGACGACCCGACGAAGGTCGCGCAGGCCACTCAGCAGACCATCGGCCGCAAGGTCAAGGAGCTGAAGTTCGCGATCCAGGTCGAGGAGGAGCTGGGCAAGAAGAAGATCCTCGAGAACTACCTGAACATCACGTTCTTCGGCCAGCAGGCCTACGGCGTCGAGGCCGGCTCCCGGCGCTACTTCTCCAAGTCCTCGAAGGACCTCACCCTCGCCGAGGCGGCCCTCCTGGCCGGCATCGTCCAGTCGCCGACCCGGTACGACCCGGTGAACGACCCGGCGGAGGCCACCAAGCGCCGCAACACCGTGCTCCAGCGCATGGCGGAGGTCGGTGACATCTCCCCGCAGGAGGCCGACGCCGCCCAGGAGAAACCGCTCGGCCTGAAGGTCAGCCAGCCGAAGAACGGCTGCATCGCGGCGGTCAAGGGCGCGGGCTTCTTCTGCAAGTACGTCGAGCAGGAGTTCCTCGGCAACCCGGTCTTCGGCAAGACCCGCGAGGCCCGCACGAAGATCTGGAACCAGGGCGGACTGACCATCCGTACGACGCTGGACCCGCAGTCGCAGGCGTCCGTGCAGGCGTCGATCAAGGAGCATGTGTACAAGTCGGACTCGGTCGCGACGGCGGTCACGCTGGTCGAGCCGGGCACCGGCAAGATCCTCGGCATGGGCCAGTCGAAGCCGTACGGCTACGGCAAGAACGAGACCGAGATCAACTACTCGGTCGGCAACGACAGGGGCGGCTCCAACTTCGGCTTCCCGACCGGTTCGACGTTCAAGCCGTTCGTGGCGGCGGCGGCCCTTGAGGAGGGGCGCCCGGCGATCCAGGAGTACTCGTCGCCGTACGAGATGGAGTACCCGAGCCCGGTCCAGACCTGCAGTGGCAAGCCGTGGGTCAACCTGAAGGGCGAGAAGCTCGAGAACGAGAGCGAGTCGGAGAAGGGCCCGTACCGCCTGCGAAAGGCGATGGAACTGTCGGTCAACACCTACTTCGTGCAGATGATCTCCGACATCGGCCTCTGCCCGGTGGTCAAGATGACCGACGCGCTGCACGTGACACAGGGCAACGGCGACAAGCTGCCCGAGGTTCCCGCCATCGCCCTCGGTTCCAAGGGCATCTCCCCGCTGACGATGGCGAGCGCGTACGCGGCCTTCGCCTCCCGGGGCATGTACTGCACGCCGGTCGCCATCGAGTCGATCACGCAGAAGGCCAACGGCCAGGAGAAGTCGCTGGAGGTCCCGAAGTCGACGTGCTCGCGCGCGATGTCGGAGACGACCGCGGACACCGTCAACACCCTGCTCCGGGGCGTGGTCGACTCCGGCACCGGCCAGGAGGCCGGCCTCACCGACGGCCGCGACAACGCCGGTAAGACGGGTACGACGGACGAGCGCAGGAACGCCTGGTTCGTCGGCTACACGCCGACGCTGTCCGGTGCCGTCTGGGTCGGCAGCGCCATGCAGAACGTGAAGATGCGCAACATCAGGATCGGCGGCGAGTACCACGAACTCGTCTTCGGCGGCGCGGTCCCGGGCCCCATCTGGAAGGACGCCATGACCGGCGCCCTCGAAGGCAAGGAATCCGGGCAGTTCAACCTCGTCCCCATCGTCGAACCGCCCGTCCAGCAGCCGGACAACGGTGACGAGGACGGAGACAACGGGGACAACAACGGCAACAACGGCGGCACGACGGACGGCAGCACCACGGACGGGAACACGACGTTCCCGACGCCGTCCTTCTCCCTCCCCGAGGGCTTCATCCAGGGCAACGACAACGGCGGCAACAACGGGAACAACGGGAACAACAACGGAGGATTCCCGTAGAGGGTCCGCGCGTCGAGGTGAGCAGTGGTCCTGGTAGTCCGCAGGACGTCGATGGGGGCGCCCTTCTTGAGAAGGGCGCCCCCATCGACGTACAGGCGCGTCGGTGTCTGTGGCGGGTCAGCCGGCGAGGAGCTTCCTGACCGCGGCGGCGACCCGGCCGCCCTCGGCGAGGCCGGCGACCTTCGGGTTCACGATCTTCATGACCTGGCCCATGGCGCGCGGTCCCTCGGCGCCGGCCGCCTTCGCCTCCTCGACGGCCTGGGCGACGATCCGGTTCAGTTCGTCGTCGTCGAGCTGCTTGGGCAGGTAGGCGGCGAGGATCTCGCCCTCCGCCTTCTCGCGCTCGGCCTGCTCGGGGCGGTCGCCCTGGGCGAAGGCCTCGGCCGCCTCGCGGCGTTTCTTCGCCTCGCGGGTGATCACCTTGGTGACCTCCTCGTCGGAGAGCTCGCGCTTCTCCTTGCCGGAGACCTCTTCCTGAGTGATCGCGGTGAGGGTCAGCCGGAGCGTCGAGGAGCGGAGCTCGTCGCGCTCCTTGATGGCGGCGTTGAGGTCTTCCCTGAGCTTCGACTTGAGCGTGGTCATGGGATCGATTGTCGCAGGTGCGGGAAGCGGAACGCCCGTGGATTTCCACCGTCCCTCCCCGCCTGACACCATGGGAGCATGCGCGCGCGATACGCAGTACCCCTGGGAATCACGGCGGTTGCCGCCGCCGGCCTCGTCTACTCGGCGGGTTTCGAGACCCGCTCCTTCCGCCTTCGACGAGTGACGGTGCCGGTGCTGCCCGCCGGTATGCGCCCCTTGCGCGTACTCCAGGTCTCCGACATCCACATGGTCGGCGGGCAGTACAAGAAGCAGCGCTGGCTCCGCTCCCTGGCCGCTCTGCGCCCCGACTTCGTGATCAACACGGGCGACAACCTGTCCGACCCGGAGGGCGTGCCCGAGGTGCTGGACGCGCTCGGCCCGCTGATGCGGTTCCCTGGCGCGTACGTCTTCGGCTCGAACGACTACTACGGCCCCAAACCCCGTAACCCCGCCCGCTACCTGGTCGAGAAGGCCCAGGGCAAGCACGGGCTCAACGGCAACGCGCCGGCGGTCGACGTGGTCCACAACCCGTGGGAGGAACTGCGCGACGGCTTCGACACGGCGGGCTGGCTCAACCTCACGAACACGCGCGGCACGCTGAAGATCGACGGCATGTCGGTGGAACTGACGGGCCTGGACGACCCGCACATCAAGCGGGACCGGTACGCCCACGTGGCCGGCGGCCCCTCGAAGACGGCGGACTTCTCGATGGCCGTGGTCCACGCCCCCTACCTCCGGGTCCTGGACGCGTTCACGGCGGACGCGTACCCGCTGACCCTGGCGGGCCACACGCACGGCGGCCAGCTGTGCATCCCCTTCTACGGCGCGCTGGTCACCAACTGCGACCTGGACACGGACCGCGTGAAGGGCCTGTCGACACACACGGCGGAGGGCCGGACGTCGTACCTCCACGTCTCGGCGGGCTGCGGCGCGAACCGCTACACGCCGGTACGGTTCGCCTGCCCGCCGGAGGCGACACTGCTGACGTTGACCGAGCGGGCGTAACCCACACAGCCCGCCCGGATCGCCCGATATGCCCGCTCGCCCTAGCGTGAGGGCATGACCGCCCCGATACCCAGCGACCTACCGGACCTCCCCGCGCTCCCGGGCGGACCGGCACTCTTCCCCTCCCCCGTCCCCGCCACGGCGGTGGTGACTCCGGTACGCCGCCCCATGACGGCGATCTTCCGCCTCCTCACCGCCGCCACGGCGGCCACGGCCGTGACGGGCGAACTGCTCCTGGGCAGCCCGTTCCAGGTCCTGAGCCAGTTCACGATCCAGAGCGGCATCCTGCTGACCCTGGTCATGACCGTCTCGGCCCGCCGCGCCTGGACGGCCCGCCGGCCCCTGCCCAGCGGCCTGACGGGCGCCGCGCTCCTGTACGTGGTGATCGCGGCCCTGGTCCACCACGGACTGCTGGCAAACCCGTCGAGCCCGTTCGCCACGCCCACCCCACCAACCGGCTGGCACGCCACGACGAACCTGGTCCTGCATACGGCGATCCCGATCGCGGCACTCGTCAACTGGCTGTTCCTGACCGCCTCCGGCCAACTGCACCTGCGCCAAGCGGCGCCCTGGCTCCTGTACCCGCTGGCCTATCTGACCTTCACTCTGGCCCGAGGCGAACTGATCCTCCCGGGCACACCGAACCGCTACCTGTACGGCTTCCTCGACGTGGCCGAGCACGGCTACAAGAGCGTCCTGGGCAACGCCCTCCTCCTCGGCCTCGCCTTCTACGCCCTCGCCGTCCTCCTCGTAACCCTCGACCACATCCGCCCGAACCCGGTCCGCCACCGCGCGAAAACCGGATTTCGCCTGGGGCCGACGGTGGGCTAAAGTAAACGACGTCGCCGCGACAAGCAGGTCAAGCAGCGACATCGGGGTGTAGCGCAGCTTGGCAGCGCGCTTCGTTCGGGACGAAGAGGTCGTGGGTTCAAATCCCGCCACCCCGACAGTGAAGTACCAGGTCAGGGGCCTGATCCAGTTGATGGATCAGGCCCCTGAGTGGTTCCTGGAGATCGCTTGGGAGAAGTCTGAGAGAAGATCTTGGTCGGCTTCTCCCAGAGCAGTCCGGCTCTTCCCGGTCCCTTTCCGGCCGCTGAATGAAGAGAGCCAGTTCGCCAAGTACTCGATCGTTGAGGTCCACGTGTACCGGCACCACGGGGACCGTCGCCCCGAGAGCTTGCGCCCCAACATGGAGACGCTCAAGGTCATCGAGCGCCTCGGGTCAGCGGACGGCTGGCGCGAACGCTTCTCACATGTCCGGCCCCTCGTGGCTCCGTCCCTATGCGCCATCAAGCGCGACCAAGAGGTGCGGGGTACGTCGCTCGGCATCTTCCGACCAGCGGAGTTCACTGGCTTCCGCTTCGCCCCTGCCGAGCCCTGGCCAGCTTCGAAGGCGGCCCTGGCAGATCAGTTGGATCTACTCGCGCAGGATCTTCGCCAACTGGAGTGGGTGCCACTTGAGTTCCGGTACAGCTTCCGATGCGCGGACCAGGAGTGCGGTGGTCACGACATGGGGCTGAGGGACTGGGAGGCGGGCATGTCGTACCGCAAGTTCGTTCGCCACTACGGGAAGGACTGCGTGGAGGAGAAGCTTCGCGAGCGCTGGTTCGATCGGATGGTCACTCCGGAGAAGGCCGTGCACTGCTTCGTCGGGAACGTCGCGGCCCGCCCCAGAACATTCCTGCTGCTGGGCCTGTTCTACCCACGACGGGATGTCGTCGAGAACTTCCAGGAGAGCCTGTTCGACCTGTGAGGGTGAGTACGCAGGACGGGGAACCCGTGGCCACCGTCCCCTGACCGAGGCCGTCGGCTGAACTGCCGCGTGCCGGATGCGGTCTGCGGACCTGCCTGAATGCGGGCGTGCCATGCTGTCGTCAACGGAGCTTGGCTTGGCTCCAGTTGACCGTCAGGGGGAGCTGTGGCAGGGCGGGACCTTCGAACGCTGTTCAGCTCGAACGACCGGAGCATCGCCGCCAGTGAGGCGTTCACGAACCGGCAGGCACAGTGGCAAGCGGTGACCGCCGGCCTCGCTGAGCGCATACGGCACGTGACCCGTGCGGACTTCGACGTGGAGGACCTGGAGGCTCCCCGCCGCAACATCCTGGTGTTCCACGGTGTGGGCGGGATCGGCAAGTCCACGCTCTCCCGCAAGATCGAGGCGTCGCTAGCCCGCAGCGAGCACCGCCCGGCGCAATGGGAGTCGCCGTCCCACCCCGAGGAGCGGACTCTGCCGGTCCGTATCGATCTCGCGCGCGCTGCGGGCATGGACTTCGAACGCGTCATCCTCACCGTCCGTCTTGCCGTCGCCGCGCTCGGCCGGCCGATGCCCGCCTTCGACCTTGCCCTGCGCCGCTTCTGGGAGCACAACCACCCGGGCGAAACGATCGAGGACTACCTGCGCCGGGGCGGGCTGCTGAGCCGCTTCAGCGCCGCTGCCGCCCTGCCGCAGCAGATGCAGTCCGCCCTCAGCGACGTGGCCCAGGCGCTGCTCCTGCCCGGCACCGTCGGGGGCGCACTCGGCCATGGGGCCGGAGCGCTCATCAAGGCGTTACGCGAGCGGCGTCAGTCCGTACGTGCCCTCGCCGGCTGTTCGCGCCTGGCCGACCTCCTGGAGGCCGAGCCCGACCTGGAAGCCCTCAGCTTCTACCCGCACTTGCTCGCCTGGGACCTGGCCCAACTTCCGGCCGACAAGAGCGCGCTACCCGTGATCCTGCTGGACACCTTCGAGGACACCGGCGACCGTACCCACCGTGACTTCGAGCGCCTGCTCCAGCGCATCGTGTGGCTGATGCCGAACGCGTTCTTCGTCGTCACCGGGCGCAACCGCCTCCAGTGGGCGGAAACGAGCCTGGAAGGGCAACTCGACTGGACCGGGCCGAACGCCTGGCCCAGCCTCGTCTCCGACACGGCAAATAGCGGGTCAGGCGTGTCCGGCCGCCAGATCCTGATCGGCGACTTCTCCTTCGAAGACTGCGAGGACTATCTGGCCCGCAGGCTCAGCCGCGACGGGCACCCGCTGATCGACGAGCCAGTCCGCCGGATCATCGCCGAGCGCTCCCACGGGCTACCCCTGTACCTGGACCTGTCGGTCATGCGCTACCTGGAACTTCGGCGCAGTGGCAGGCAGCCACAGGTCACCGACTTCGACCACGACTTCCCCGCCCTGATCGCCCGTACCCTCAGCGACCTGACCGCCGAGGAACGCCACGTGCTCCGCTCGGTCAGCCTGCTCAACGCGTTCTCTGTTCCTCTGGCCACCCAGGTCGCCGGCATGGACCACGACGCGCCCGCCCTACGCCTGACCGAGCGCCCCTTCATCCGGGAGTCCTCCTCCGGTGTGTGGCCCTTCCATGTCCACGACTTGATCCGCGCCGCTATTCGCAACGCGGACGACGGCAGTGACGACCGCTGGTCGGAGCAGGACTGGCAGCGCGCGGCCCAGCGCGCCTTCGGCGCCCTGGAATCGCAGTGGCGCCAGGACCTGCGACGCGACCGCGCCGTGCTGGTCGGCTGTCTCCAGCAAGGGCTGCTCCTCGCACGGGACTTCCGTCTCGGTCTCGGCTGGCTCGCCGATGCCGCATTCCAGTACGTAGGGGACTCCATCTGGGAACCGCTGGCACTTCCCGCCGCCGATGCCATGTCGTCGGGCGGCCTGCAGACTGCGGCGGACGCCCTGGTGGAAACGCTCAGCGCCATCGCCCGGCGCCAGCACGAGCACCGTGAACGCACGGCCAGTCGACTCTCGGCCGTCCTCGCCTCGGAGCTGCTCCCCGATGACCTGGTCGAACTGGCCACGTACTACCTGGCGAAGGTGCAGCGAGACCTCGGTCTGACCGGTGATTCGCGTCGCGGGATGCAGCGCGTCGCCTCCGCCGACGGTCGGCTCGCTTCCGCGGCTCGGCGCGGCCTGGCACACCTGAGCCGACTGTCCGGAGACTTCCCGACCGCGGTCGAAGCCGCGGGGATGCTGGGTTGGGAGGGGCGGCACCATCGGGTGCTGGGAGACGTGTGGTGGGTGCAGGGCGACATGGAGAGGGCGGTAGCCGCCTACCTGGCAGGCCGGAGCGAAGCCGAGGAGCACGGTGGGGTCGGCGAGACCGCCATGGTGCAGGCGCATCTCGCCTTCGCCGTCTCCTTCTCCGATCCGCTTCGGGCCGATGACGAACTCGATCTGGCGGAACGGCTGTTGTCCCACCTCAGCCTGCGCTCCAGCGAGATGACCGCTCGCATCGCCGTGCTCGTACGCGACGCCGGGTTCGCCGCCGACCTGCCCGGCCGGGCGGCCGTACTGCTCGCCGAAATCGGTGTCTCCGGCATTGCCTACGCCGCGGCGAAACTGCAACTGGCCCTGTGCTTCCACCACGCCGTCCTCGACACCCAGGACGACCTCGCCACCGCGATCACCCGCCTGCGCGAACTCACGCAGAGCGGCGACTACTCCTACTACGTCGAAATCGCCCACTTCATGGCCGGCCTTCCGCTTCCCGAGCACACCGCGCGAGCACGGTGGATCGACGGCGAACAACAGACCCGCGAACAATGGCGCCACCTGGTTACGACACGTCGCAATCACCGCGCCACGACTCGTTAGGCTTTCCACATTTCCACACATGCGCAGATCGCTGGTCAACGAGGCGCGACTACGATCGCCGGTCATGGACTGGCTGGAGCGCACCGCGCAACTGAGGCAGTGGACCAGAAGCGGGATCCGCGCTCCGCACAAGCCGTTGCTGTTGCTGTACGCGCTCGGTCGGTTCCAGCAGGATGCCGCCAGCGAACTACGGTACAGCGCGGTGGAGGAGGATCTGCAGCGGCTGCTGACCGAGTACGGTCCGCCGAACAGGACGACTCCGGCCTACCCGTTCCACCACCTGGTGAGCGACGGCGTGTGGGAGGTGCGTACCGATCGCGGACCGGCCAGCCCCGGCAGCGGGGTGCGGGAGTTGCGGGCCGAGGGGGCCGCGGGGCGGCTGGCGCCGGAACTGCGGGCGGCTCTGCGGCGTGAACCAGCGCTGCTCGGCCGGATGGCACGCGTCCTGCTCGACCTGCACTTCCCGCCTTCGCTCCACGGCGACCTGTGCGAAGCCGTCGGCCTGGAGCTGGAGCCGGCACAGACCGGACAGCTCTCGGCCGCCGTGCGGAGGCGGCGGGATCCGCGGATGCGGGAGCAGGTCCTGACGGCCTACGAGTATCGGTGTGCCTTCTGCGGCTACGACGGCAGGATCGGCGCGGTGCCGGTCGGGCTGGAGGCCGCACACGTGCGCTGGTGGGCGTTCGACGGACCGGACGACGTCGACAACGGGTTGTGCCTGTGCTCCCTGCACCACAAGCTCTTCGACAAGGGCGTCCTCGGTGTCGGCGAGAGCCACCGCATCCTGGTCTCCCAGCGCTTCGTCGGCCACAGCCCCGCCGCCCGCGAACACGTCCTCGCGCTCGCCGACCGACCACTCATCGGACCTCAGCCCGGCGCCCACCCCGTCGCCGCCATCCACCGCTCCTGGCACACCAGCCAGGTCTTCCACGGCAGCCCGCGCCCTGCCACGGCCGCCTGACCTCGCATTGTCGGCTGTGCCCCGCTGGTAAGGAGTGCGATACCAAGAGTATGGTCTCTTGTATGGCGACGAAGAAGGTAACCGTGACGATCCCCGAGGATCTCCTGGACGAGATCCGCGCGGACGCGGCAGAGCGGGGCCTGTCGGCGTACGTCGCCGAGGCGCTGCGCTCCAAACGCGACCGGGACCGGCTCCGGGAACTGGCCGACTGGCTGCAGGAAGAGCACGGCCCCGTGACTGAGGACGAGCGTTCGGCGGCGCTCGACGAGCTGGAGGATCTCGACGCCGAACACGAGCGGCGCCGCGCCTCCGGACAGCACAACGCCGGAGAGGCTGCGTGAAGAAGCTAGTCGGTGAGCACGGGCAGAGGCCGCTCCGTGTCTTCGTCCTGGACTGTGAAGCCCTGTCCCTGGCCGTGCGCGGTGATCGGAAGATGATCGCCTGGCTCGACCTCGCGGCGCGGGGGGAGGCCGAAGTGGTGACGTCGCCGATGACCCTGGTCGAGGCGTACGACGGCAGAACGACCGAACAGCGCTGGGACTGGGTACTGTCCCGGCTCCAGGTCGCCGACATCGGGAAGGACGAGGCCCGCCAGGCACGCCGGCTCCTGGCCGACGCCAAGTTGCACGGCCACAAGTACGCGATCGACGCCGTGCTCGCCGTGATCGCACGACGGCAGAAGGGACAGGTCACCGTCTTCACCTCGGACGTCGACGACCTGGAGAAACTGGTCCCGGACACGGTCGTCGTCAAGAAGGTGTGACCCGACCCGCGCCCCTCAAGGGCCCGCAGCTGGGATGGCACCAGCCCGGGAGTGGGACATCCCGCACGGCTTCAAGCCCCGGATCCTGGCCAGGACAGACGCACCAATCGCCCTACCTGACCGGGCTCTCATCACGCGGTGCCGCGACAGCCTTCGCAACCTCGGACTCGGCGCGCTCCCGTACGTCCTGCGCACAGTCTGCTGCCCTTCTGCTCACGGCCAGGAAACCGAAGAGCGCCGCCAAGACACCAGCGATGACTGCACCGTTATGAGCCCAGAGGGCGACCACGCCGGCGTGTCGCAGGTTCGGCCGGGTGGTCGAGGCGCTCATCTCCCTGCTGGACAACCTGGTGATCTGTTTCCGCCTCCGTACGCCAGCCGGCACCGGGAACGGGAGCCGCGGCACGGCCGAGGACCATCCGTCAGATGCCGTTGGTCTTTCGGCCGTTACTACCGGCGCCCTGGCTGAAGCTGTCGTGTGCGCAGGATCTCGAAGGTCCTGCGCACACAACGACGCCCCCATGGAAGACCAAGCCCCTTTGAGGCCCGTTCAGACGGCCGGAGGGATCCCTGCCGGGGCGCTCAGTTCATCCGCTTCAGGTCCCGGGCGCTCATTCCGAACAGCACATTCGGCTGCGCGTACTTGAAGGTGTAGCCAGCGACGAGAGCGGCGGCAATGAACTCGCCATTGGTGACGTACCTGCCGGTTGCCCGCTCCATCACGTGTTTCACGCTGTAGCTGCTGGCGGCAGGGATCTTGATCGGCGTGACGTTCTCGCGCAGCCACTCGGCCGTCTCCATCACCATGGCCACGCCTCCGGCCAACTCCTCGCGGCCGACGGCGAGGTCGGTCCGGCGCTGCTCGGCCGTCTTGCGAAGGGGATCGAAGACGCCGATGCCGAAGGAGGTGAGCCGCGGATGCTGCTGCATCACCTCGGCCAAGGCAGCGATCTGTCGGCGGGCCACCAGATACGCCATTCCTGTGGCTGCCTGGTGGGCGTGAACCTCAGCCTTGTTGCGACGGTTCCTGGTCATCGTGTGCTCCATCGGACGGGACACCCCACGTCCACCCCGCCGCGGATACTTGGATGACCTGGCGGAACGCTGCTGCGCGATTCGGGGAACCTTGTCTTCGCCGCCACGATGGACGTGGGCCACCATGACTCGGAGCGGGCAGGCGCGATCTGCCATGCACAGCATATGCCCCAGCCCAGCCCCGTCCCGGCAATTCGGGGAGATCCGCCGACGCCATACCAGGACCAGGACCAGGACCACCGAGCCGCACACGTCGCGCGCCAGGCCTGGGCTAGAGGTGGCTGGCGATGGCGGGCATCAGGTCCTGGAAGGTGCGGCCGTTGGCCGGCTCCCCGATGGCGGACATGTGCCAGGTGCCGCCGGAGCGGTGGACCTTGGCCATGATCTGGGCGGTGTAGGGGCCGCCGCCGGAGAGGGTGAAGCGGGCCAGTTCCTCGCCGGTGTTCTCGTCGACGAGGCGGCAGAAGGCGTTCTGCACCTCGGCGAAGGTCTGGCCGGTGAAGGAGTTGACGGTGAAGACGATCTGGTCGACGTGTGCGGGCAGGCGCAGCAGGTCCACGAGGATCGACTCGTCGTCGCCGCCCTGGCCGGCGCCGCCGACGAGGTTGTCGCCGGTGTGGCGGACCGAGCCGTCGTCGCTGCTCAGGTGCTGGAAGAAGACGACATCGATCGGCTCGTTGGCGGCGAAGAGCACCGCGGAGGCGTCGAGGTCGATCTCGCGGGCGGTCAGTTTGGCGAGGAAGCCCTTGCGCGGGGCGGCCTGCCAGCCCAGTCCCATCCGTACGACGCTGAGCGGTTGCCCGCCGGTCTTCTCCAGGCTGATCTGCTGGCCCTTGGTCAGCGTGACTCCCACCGGATTCCTCCTGTTGCTCGGGGGCGAAGTGCGGTGCCCCAGCGGCGTGTTGGAGCAGCCCCCATGAATCTACAGCACTGTAGAGAAAGTGGGCAGGGGCGCGCCCGGCCCCGGCGGGCGGCACGGTCCGGGGACACCCGCTCGGCGTGCGCGCCCGCCCGTGGGGACAGTGTCAGTCCCGGGAAGGGAGGGCGGGACTGGTGAAGTCCGGGCTGCTGTAGCCGGGGCGGGTGCGCCGCTGTACGGGAGGTGAGGCGGGGTGGGGCTGCGGTGCGGGAGGTGAGGCGGGGTGGGGCTGCGGTGCGGGGGTGGACGGCTGGTGCAGCTGGCGGCGCAGGAACGGGAGCAGTCCGCGCTCCAGCAGGGCCTGGCGCCACACCGCATGCGCCTGGGCGAGGGAGGCGGCGTCCGGCTGCGGGCGGTGGGGTGGGGTGCGGTGCCGCGCTGCGGTGATCACGAGTCCGGTGCCCGCCGCCACGGCGGCGAGCATCGCTGTGGCCCCGGCGGTCCAGCCGGCCCGGATCAGCGTGATGGCGAGGGGCTGCTGGACGCCGGCCAGCTGGAGTCCGTGGCCGAGGAGCAGGAAGATGGCCGCCGCCGTGGCGGACAGGACCGGCGCGAGTACGGCCAGTGCCGCCAGCAACCCGTCGCCGACGGTCGCGGGTACGGGCGGCCGGGGCCGGCCGGTGCGGGCTGTGGCGGCTGCGGTCCGCAGCCGGAGCAGCGCGGCGTACTCGGCTGAGGCTTCGGCGGCGATGGTGTCGGTCACGGTCAGCGCCCGGGCGCGTAACTGATCTTCGGTGACCCGCGCGGTCGGCTGCTGCAGGGCTTCGCGGATGTCAGGGGCGCCCAGCGCCTCGTGAAGCGTGTGTGCGAAGTCGGCTCGGTCGACCGTTTCGAGGCGGCCCGGCTCATTCATGAAGATCCCCCCGGATCGTGTGGTGCGGGTCGGCACCGGCGTTCCGGTGGCACGGACCCGCGTCGGGAGTCCGGCAGTGGACGTGCTCGTCGTGGGCGGGCCGGACATATACGGGGTCCGGCCCGCCGGAAGACGCGTGGCGGCGGGTCAGACGCCGACGCCGAAGTCGGCGGCGATGCCCGCCAGGCCTGCGGCGTAGCCCTGGCCGACCGCGCGGAACTTCCACTCGGCGCCGTTGCGGTACAGCTCGCCGAAGACCATCGCGGTCTCGGTGGCGGCGTCCTCGGACAGGTCGTAGCGGGCGATCTCGGCGCCGCCGGCCTGGTTGACGACGCGGATGAAGGCGCCGCGGACCTGGCCGAAGCTCTGGCCGCGGTTCTCGGCGTCGTGGATGGAGACCGGGAAGACGATGCGGTCGATCTCGGCGGGCACGGTGGTGAGGTTCACCTTGACCACCTCGTCGTCGCCCTCGCCCTCGCCGGTAAGGTTGTCGCCGGTGTGCTCGACGGAGCCGTCGGGGCTTTTGAGGTTGTTGTAGAAGATGAAGTGCTGGTCGGAGGGCACCTTGCCGGCGGCGTCGACGAGCAGCGCGGAGGCGTCGAGGTCGTAGTCGGTGCCGGTCGTGGTCCGGATGTCCCAGCCCAGGCCGACCAGGACCGCGGTCAGCCCCGGAACTTCCTTGCTGAGCGAGACGTTGCCGCCCTTGGCGAGGCTTACACCCATGTCGCATCCCTCTCTCGTGCCACATGGACCGGACGAGTGCGCCCGGTCCGTTGAATGATCCGAAATCTACAGCACTGTAGAAATTACTGGGGGTTGCCGGGGCCGTCCGTACCGCAACCGGATCTGGAGCGCGGTGACGCAGGTGGCCGGTCAGCCTCGCAGCCCGGGGCAGCCGCGGCCGACGGCAAGGGTCACCGCGCGGGGGCCCTCGGCGTTCGCGGGATGCGCCAGACCGCCTGTCCACACGTCCGCCTCCCCGCGCCGCCCGGCGTGGCGGTTCGCTGCGGCGTGTCACGTCCCACCCTGCGGCGCCCTGCTTCCGTGCCGACGGAGTCAAGAATCTACAACGGCGTAGAAGATAACGGACGCAGAGGGCATCCTGAGCATGTGCGACGGCATGCTTCATCGCCTCGTGCCCGGCAGCGACGGAGAGGAGTGGCAGGTGGATGACAAGCAGGACGAGCCGCCGCCGCGCGCACGCCCCCGCAGAGGGCCGGGCGAACTGGAGGCCAGTGTGCTGACCTCCCTGGGCAGCGCGCCGGGGCCGGTGACGGCCGGCTGGGTGCGCGAGCAGATCGACCCTTCTCTCGCCTACACCACGGTGGTGACGACGCTGACGCGGCTGCACGGCAAGCAGGCCGTCGTGCGCCACCGCGAGGGGCGCTCTTATGTCTGGAGGGCCGTCTTCGATGCAGCAGGGCTGGCCGCCCGGCGCATGCGCCAGATCCTCGACGGAGAGAGCGACCGGGGCGCCGTGCTCAGCCGGTTCGTCGCCGGACTGTCTCCGGACGACGAACGGTCGCTGTGCCTGAGACTCAACACCACCACAAGGGCGGACACGGGCAGTTGATCCGACCCGCCCAGTCGGGGCGGGCCGGCCCCGGGGCCGGCGCGGGGACGTGGACATCGTGGAAACGGCGGCGGGCCGGCGGGTGACAGAGCTCAGTACGATGAACCGCTCCCGCGGCGGCAGGCGGGGCCGACAGACGGGAGGTTGGCGGTATGACGGACCAGAACAGGGGCGGAATCGAGCAGTCTCCGCGCCGGCGCGGCCAGGGCGAGCTGGAGACGCAGGTGCTCGCCGCGCTGCACCAGGCCCCCGGGGCGGTTCCTGCGGCCTGGGTCCAGGAACGCCTCGGCGGCACCCTCGCCTACACCACGGTGATAACCATCCTGACCCGGCTGCACGCCAAGGGCGCGGTCACCCGTCGGCGGGCTGGCCGCTCGTTCGAGTGGACCGCCATCGCCGACGCCGCCGGGCTGGCCGCCTTGCGGATGCGGAGGGTCCTGGACGCCGAGAGCGACCGGGAAGCGGTTCTGGCCCGTTTCCTGACCAGTCTGACGCCGGAGGACGAACAGGTGCTGCGCGGTTTGCTGGCCCAGGGTCCCGGCGAGGGGGAAGACTAACCGCCATGGGGGTCTTCGTCTTCCTGCCGCTGGTGCTGCCGTTGACGGCCTGGCCCATCGCACGCCTTGCCGAACAGCGTCTGCACCCCCGGGCGGCGACCTGGCTGCTGTCGGCCGTCGCCGGGGTGCTCGCGGTGTGCAGCACCCTGTGCCTGGCCCTGTTGATGGTGGTCGGCACCGCGCAGCTGCCCGGCAACCCGCTGCCCGACGGCTGGTCGGACCCCCAGGTCCGCGAGGCCGTCCCGTACGACGAGATCGCGGGCAAGGCCGCCATCCCCGCCCTGATCGCGGTGCTCGCCGCGTGTACCCGGACGGCGTGGCGCCACCACCGGGTACGCCGCCGGGCCGAACGCGCCCTTGCGGGCCTGCCTGCAACATCGGTGGCGGTGCTGCCCGACGAACTGCCCTACGCCTACGCGCTGCCCGGCAGGCGGAACCGGATCGTGGTCACCACCGGGATGCTCACCGGGCTCAGTTCGGCCGAGCGCCGCGCCCTGTTCGCCCACGAGCGCGCGCATCTGACCCGTCGCCACCACCGGTTCCTGCTCACCGTGCAGCTCGCCGCACGGGCCAACCCGTTCCTGCGGCCGCTGCGGACCGCCGTCACGTACTGCGCCGAGCGATGGGCGGACGAGGAGGCGGCCACCGCCGTGGGCAGCCGACGCACCGTGGCACTGGCGATCGGCAGGTCCGCGCTGATCTCCCGGGGCGCGCCCATCGCCACGCTCGCGCACTTCGCGGCCCCCGGTCCGGTGCCGCGCCGGGTCGCCGCCCTGCTCTCACCGGCTCCCACCGCACGGATCTGGCCACCGGTCTTCACCACGGTGGGCCTGGCCGCCTGGATGGCCGCCGCGGGCACCACCGCATCGGCGCTGTCCTCGGCGAACTCGGCCGTCACTCTGTTCCTCATCCTGCACGCGGCCACCCCGATGTAGCCGGATCCTTGCGATGCGTGCGAAGAGGGGTGCTGGCGCCCGTCCGGCGGCAGCACCCCTGTCCGGCTGCAGGGTCAGCGGCGGCCTTTGAAGCGTTCGAGGGCGGCCACGCCCACAGCGGCGAGTCCGATCTGGATGAGCCATTCGACCCAGTCGACGCCCTTGGTGTCCGCCACTCCCAGGCCCGCGGCGATACCGGTGCCGACGAAGGCCGCGGCGATACCGACGCCGATCGTCCACAGCACGCCGATGCGCTGACGGCCCGGCAGAACCAGCCGTCCCAGCGTGCCGACGATGACGCCGATCACGATGGCGCTGATGATCCCGGAGATCTCCATGCCCGTCCCTTCCCGTGCGTCGTATGCGTTCTAGAGGTCGAACTCGTGGGGCGGCAGGTCGAGGGCGTAGCAGGCTTCGCGCACGATCTGCTGCTCGTCCTTGTCGAAGTCGCCGTCGGCGCCGCCGATGACGATGCCGATCTGGATGACGGCGCGTGCCTCGGCGGGCTTCTTCTTCGCCTTGGCGACCTCCTGCACGACGCTGACCTTGCCGAAGTCGAAGTCGGCGGCCAGCTTGTTGCAGTTGTCGTCGAAGCGGCGCTGCAGGTCCTCGGCGGGGAAGTTCTGCAGTACCTCGTTGGTGGCGATGAGCTGGGCCACCTTGCGGCGCTCGGCCGGGTCGATGGTGCCGTCGGCCGCGGCGACCAGCGCGCACATCGCCATACTGGCGTCGCGGAAGGCACCGCTCTTGAGGTCGTTCTTCTTGGCGTTGAGCTGGGTCTGCATCGTCGATGCGGACTCCTTGAGACGGTCCCACAGGGCCATGCCAACTCCGTACGTCTCAGGGCCGTCCGGGCCGTTTAGGGCCCGGACAACCAATCCTTCTACATTGATGTAGAAGCTATCAGGGGTGGCAAGAGCGCGCGGGCTCCTCAGCCCTCGTCGCCGTCGTCGCCCTCGTCCTCTTCGTCTCCTTCGAAGAAGTCGCCCACCTCGTCGACGACTTCGGCCGCGACCATGCCGCCGACCACACCGACGGCGAGTCCCGCCGCACCGGCCGCGACCACGGTGCCCATGCCCGGCCCGGAGCGGTGCCCGTGGCCATCGCCGTGGCCATGGCCGTGGTCGTCCTTGTGGGCGTGGCTGTTGTGAGCGGCGTAGGGGTCGCCGTGTCCGTAGTGGCCGCCGTGGTGCGACTCGCCGTGCCCGTACGAGCCGTGACCACCGTAGGAGGCGCGGTGCTCGATGAGCTGACGGATCCAGCCGTCGACTTCCGCGTGCCAGTCGTGCTGCTCGACGCCGTGATGGTGGACGGTGAAGCGGGTCACCGCGTCGTGGCCCCCCGCGAAGAGGCCGCCGCGCTTGTCGGCCTCCAGGATCACCTCCATGCCGCCCGGGTTCGCGAGGAAGGTCACCTCGATCTCGTTGACCTGGTGCGCGTACTGCGGCGCCGGGGCGAGTTCGATCTCCTGGTAGAAGGGCAGCTGCTGACCGGTGCCCCCGATGCGCCCCAGTTCCAGGTCGGCGGCTTTGAAGCCGAAGCCGAGCTGCCCGAGCGCCTCCAGGATCGCCTCCTGGGCGGGCAGCGGGGCCACAGTGAGCTGGTCGAGGTCGCCCTTGTCCTTCGCGCCCGCCACCGCCAGTTCGGTGCGCACCCCGAGCACGATGCCCAGTCCCTGCCCGTACAGCTCGGTGATGGGGGTCTCCCATGGCAGCATCACGCTGAAGGGCACGCTGTGCAGCTCGCCGGCGGCGAGACGGAAGCCGCCGCCGACGGTGAACCGGTCGAAGACGACCGCGCCCTCGGACTCCCCGCCGTCGTGCTCGGCCTCGACGCGGGCCATCAGCTCCAGGGTGATGTGCTCGATCGTGAAGTCCGCGTCACCGCCCCGCAGGTGGACCTGCCCGCTCAGGGTCCCGCCGGGCAGTACCGCGCCCGGGTTCAGGACCGTGTCCACCGTGGGCCCGCCCACGCCGAGCGAACCGAGCAGCCGCTTGAACACCATCGTGGCGTTCACTCCTTCATGTGTACGTACGGGTTCTTGACCCCGCCGGGCGGCAGACCCCGAAGGGGGTGAGGCCCGCCGCCCGGCGGGAGAGGGCTACTTGGTCGAGGTGTCGAGTGCGGCCAGGGCCTGCGCCCAGCGCGCGTACTTCAGCTCGGCCAGATCAGCGACCGTCTTGACGCCGAACGCCTCCTGAAGGAGTTCACCGCCCCGGTCCGAGACCCCCTTCAGCGCGGAGACCGGCGCGGCGAGGATCTCCGGCAGACTCTTGTCCGCCCACGCCTTGTCCAGCACCTTGTCCAGGTCGATCGAAGCCACGACAGCCCTCCCAGGGGAAAACACCGACGGATGATCCGGACGACGTGCCGGCGGGGTGGCCGCGACCGGCGGATAGTGTGCTGCTCAAACCGGTGCGTGCCCCCCCGTCCCCGCCCGTCGCCCGAGGGGCAGCCGGGAACATCCGGGCCACCCCCTCGCGTTATCTACACGCATGTAGAAGCATAGGGGTGAGGTGCCCCACGCGGACGGCATCCTGGCGGCTTGCCCACGAAACGTCCGAAAAGCACTCCTGCGAGTGGCGGAAGCCGCCCCCACAGGGGAGCTTTACCGCCCCTTTACCATGGGGGGGGTGTGAACGCCTCACCGAACCGTCCCGGGATCCGCCCGATCCGATGAGCCAAGAAGGAGCAGCAGACCCGCCATGGGTGAACCTCCCAGTCCCAGCCGTGCCATTGCCCGCCCACCACACGTACGTGAGGGATCGGGGGTGGCACGGTGACCGAAATCCTGCTGCTGCTCCTGGCCCTGGCCCTCACCTTGGCGTGTGCGGTGTTCGTCGCGGCCGAGTTCTCCCTGACCACGATCGAGCGCGGCGAGCTGGAGCGCGCCGCGGCGGCCGGTGAACGCGGCGCGGACGGGGCGTTGAAGGCCGTACGCAAGCTGACCTTCCAGCTCTCCGGCGCCCAGCTGGGCATCACGGTGACCTCGCTGGTGATCGGCATGCTCGCCGAGCCGTCACTCGCCGCCCTGCTGCGCGGCCCGCTTCAAGCGGCCGGCCTGCCGACCGGCGCCGTCTCCACCGTCTCGACCCTGCTGAGCGTCACCCTCGCCACGGTGGTCCTGATGGTGGTCGGCGAGCTGGTGCCGAAGAACTGGGCGATCTCCAGCCCACTGGCCGTGGCCAAGGTGGTGGCCGGTCCGCAGCGCGGCTTCACCGCCGCGTTCGCCCCGCTGATCCGCCATCTGAACAACACCGCGAACCATCTGGTGCGCCGGCTCGGACTGGAACCGCAGGAAGAACTCGCCTCCGCCCGCACCCCGGAGGAGCTGGTCGCACTCGCCCAGCACTCCGCCCGTGAGGGAGCGATCGAGGCGGACTCGGCCGAGCTGTTCGTGAAGACCTTGCACCTGAGCGAACTGACCGCCGAGAACGTCATGACCCCGCGCGTGGACGTGCAGGCCCTGGAGGCTCACGCCAGTGCCGCGGACGCGGCGAACCTCACGCTGGCCACCGGCCTGTCCCGCTTCCCCGTCTACCGCGACAGCCTCGACGAGGTCATCGGCACCATCCACATCCGCGACGTCCTCGCCCTGGAGGAGGACAAGCGGGCCGTGACGGCGGTCACCGGCCTGGCCACCGAACCGCTGCGGGTGCCCCACTCGCTGCCGGTCGACAAGCTGCTGGGCCGACTGCGCGCCTCCCGCACCATGGCCGTGATCATCGACGAGTACGGCGGCACCGCCGGCGTCGCCACGGTCGAGGACATCGTCGAGGAGGTCGTCGGCGAAGTCCGCGACGAACACGACCCGCACCAGCAGCCCGGCCTGATGCCCCTCGCACCCTCCCCGGACGGCCGGCCGGTGTGGGAGGCCGACGGCAGCGTCCGCCTGGACGAGCTCAAGGAGATCGGTTTCCTGGCGCCGGAGGGCCCGTACGAGACCCTGGCCGGCCTGGTCGCGACCCGTCTGGAGCGCATTCCGGCCCTGACCGACCGCATCCAGGTGGACGGCTGGCAGCTGGCCGTCCTGGACATCGAGCACCACCGGGCCGACCGGGTCCGCATCACCGCCCCGGCCGCCGCCCATCCCAGCACGGAGGACACGCGATGACCACGATCCAGCTGCTGATCGGCGCGCTCACCCTGATCACCAACGCGTTCTTCGTCGGCGCCGAGTTCGCCCTCATCTCGGTACGTCGCAGCCAGATCGAACCGGCCGCGCGAGAGGGCAACCGGCGGGCGAAAAGCACCCTGTGGGCCCTTGAACACCTGTCCGCGATGATGGCCACCGCCCAGCTCGGCATCACCGTCTCCTCCCTCGTACTGGGCGCGGTCGCCGAACCCGCCATCGCCCACCTGCTGGAGCCGCCCTTCCACGCGATCGGCGTGCCCGAGGCACTGATCCACCCGATCGCCTTCGTCATCGCGCTCACGGCGGCGACCTATCTGCACATGCTGGTCGGCGAGATGGTGCCGAAGAACATCGCACTCGCCGCACCCGCGCCGACCGCGCTGCTGCTCGGCCCGCCGCTGGTCGCCCTCACCCGGGCGCTGAAGCCCGTCATCTTCGGTATCAACGCCTTCGCCAACACCCTGCTGCGGCTGCTGAAGGTCGAGCCGAAGGACGAGGTCGTCTCCGTCTTCACCGACGACGAACTCGCCCGTCTGGTCAAGGACTCCAGCGAGGCCGGGCTGCTGGACCCCGCTGACGTCGAACGCCTCCAGGACGCCCTGGAACTGGGCACCCGCCCGGCCGGCGAGGTGATGGTGCCGCTGAACAAGACGGTCACCGTGGGCCACGAGACCACCCCGCAGCAGCTGGAACGCGCCGCCGCGGCCTGCGGGTTCTCCCGCCTGCCGGTCACCGGCCCCGCCGACGAGGTGCTGGGCTATCTCCACATCAAGGACGCCCTGGGCGTGGCCGAGCGCACCCGGCCCTTCCCGCGCAGCGTCCTGCACCCGGTCATCCAGGTCGAGATCGACACCCCGCTGGACGACACCATGACCGCCATGCGCGCCGCCGGCACCCACCTGGCAGCCGTCACCGGCGAGAAGGGCACCGTCATCGGCTTCGTCACCATGGAAGACGTCCTGGAAGAACTCGTCGGTCCCAGCCCCTCCGAGGCGCTCTGAGCCGATCCGCGGCCGGCGCGGACAGCCTGCCGGGCATGAACGCTGTGGCACCGGCGTACCTGAGGGGCGGGCGCGGCTGCGCAGGGCCGCGCCCGAAACCTTCGCCGGCCAGGGCTTCAAGGCCGCCCCGATGCGGGCCGTGGCTGCCCGAGCCGGGCTCCCGCCCAGCCTGGCGATCCGCCGCGTCGGCTCCAGGAGGGCCTGCGCGCGGCGGTCACCAGGACGTCCTGGCGTGGATCGCCGACACGCTGCGCCGAATCGACGCGGAGCCCCGGGGACCTGGTGGCATCACTCGGTCAGGTCTCGGCGCGGCTGCCGACGCCTTCACCGTCCACGTCCTCCACCTGCCTGTCGCCGTCGCCCTCCAGTACGCCCCTGGCCGGCCACGGCCGACCGGCCGGCCACGGCGTTCACCCCGGTGACCGAGGCCGCGCCCCTGCTCACCTTCCAACCGGGGCACGCTTGATCCACGACCAGCGCACTCCCCCATCCGGTGACCGCCTCCCCGGCCACCTGTCCGCCCGCCGGTCGGTCTCCGCCCGGCGGGAGACGGCAAGAGCGGCCGGATCCTGGCCGGCGGCCCGGACCGGCGCCAACACCCTTTAAGATCCACACCTGTTGGAGCGCCGGAACAGGTCTGCGAGGAAACGAATCACCCCATGTCCGAACGGACCGCCGCGCAGTTACGGCACGCCCTGGCCGACCGCAGCCGCCGCATCGTGGACTCGGCGGCGTTCACTGTCACCGTCTTCTGCCTCATCGCGGGCAACGCCGTACTGCTGGGCATCGAGACGTACACCGGCGTCGTGGACGAATGGCACAGCACCCTTCAAGCCGCGGAGCTTGTCTTCCTCGCCGCGTTCACCGCCGAGATCCTGCTGCGGGCCGCCGCCCACGCCGACCGCCCCAAGGACTTCTTCCGCGACCCGTGGAACGTGTTCGACCTGCTCGTCGTCACCGCGGCGTTCCTGCCGTTCGCCCGCGAGAACGCC
This sequence comes from Streptomyces sp. ADMS, assembly GCF_033441795.1. Lineage (NCBI taxonomy): Bacteria > Bacillati > Actinomycetota > Actinomycetes > Kitasatosporales > Streptomycetaceae > Streptomyces > Streptomyces sp. ADMS. Next base: position 119,005 of record NZ_JAVFVX010000010.1, read on the forward strand.
ACCGTGCTCCGGCTGCTCCGGCTGGCCAGGGTGGCGCGCGCGGCGCGCTTTCTGCCCCAGCTGCGGATCGTGCTCGTGGCCGTCGGCAAGAGCCTGCCCGGAACCGTGAGTTTCCTGCTGGTCGGGGCGCTGCTGCTGTACGTCTACGCCATGGTCGGCTGGGTGTTCCTCGCCGACGACGACCCCGAGCACTACGGCTCCCTCGGCCGCGCCGTCCTCACTCTCTTCCTCCTGATCACCCTCGACGGCCTCGGCGACGCGGTCCGCACGGGCCTGGAGATCTCCCGCTGGACCATCCTCTACTTCGGCTCCTACGTCCTGCTCGGCTCCTTCGTCCTGGTCAACCTCCTCATCGGCGTCGTCATCAACTCCCTCGAAGAAGCCCGCGAACTCGAGGCATCGGCCCGGCAGCCACAGGAACAACCCGCCGTGCCCGATGCCCGACGCCTGCACGAGAGCATCGCGACAGCCCGCCAGGCACTCGACACCCTGGAAGCCGAACTGGCCGCTCTGTCCACGCCCCTGCCCCGCGAAGAGGCGGCCCCCACGGCAGCACCCACCGCACCGCAGCCCCGGCTGGAGGATCACTGATCGTGCCGCCGTAGGCGGCTCTCCACCGTGCACCGCCACACCGACGAGGCCCCCATCGGAGCGGACCTCACCGCCGGCAGCCGTTCACGACCGCGGCTTGGCCGATGGCGGGAGATCCGACGCCTTGCCGACGGGCTCGGCCCCGCCGGCTCAGTTGGGAAGTCCTCCTGGTACAAGCCGGTGTGAGTGCCGGCGAGAAGGCGACCCCGTGGCGCGCTCGTTGCCGGTGAAGTGTCCTGAGGGCGCCGCAGGTCGCGGGTCCGCGGGATCCACGCCGCCGCGGATCGCGCCGGGCTCGGAAGACTGAGTGGCCAGGCCCCGTGTCGTTTTCACTCCTATCGTGGAGCAGCACAGCAACGCCCGGCACCGAGGCAGACAGGCAGGACATGAGGAAACCGCAGATCGACTACGCGGCGGTCTTCCGGGCCCTGCCCGGCATGGTGGCCCTGCTCACCCCTGACCTGGTGTACGCCGACGCCAACGACGACTTCGTGCGGCTGTCCGGGCGTACCCGCGAGCAACTGGTGGGCCGCTACATCTTCGACGTCTTCCCCGAGAATCCCCATGACCCTGCCGCGGCCGGCATGCGGGAGACCGAGGCGTCGATGCTCCGTACGGTGGCCACCGGCGAGCGCGACACGATGGCGCTGCTCCGTTACGACATCGAGGACCCCGAGCGGCCCGGCCACTGGCAGGAGCACTACTGGAGCCCGGTCAACGCGCCGATCCTCGGCGCCGACGGGCAGGTCGCACTGATCGCCCACCGGGTGGAGGAGGTCACCGAACTCATCCGCGCCTTCGGCGGTCCGGACGGGGACAGCAGGGACCGTGCGCTGGAGGCCGAGCTGTACACCCGTGCCCGCGAACTGCAGGAGGTCAACGAGCGGCTGCGCGCGGCGCACGCCCGTGAGCGCGAAGTCGCCCTGGCCCTCCAGGCTGCGATGCTGCCCCCGCCGGGCTCGACGGGGCCGCACAGTGCGGCCGTGCTCTACCGTCCCGCCGTCGGCGCGCTGAACGTGTGCGGCGACTGGTACGACCTGGTCGATCTGCCCGGCGGAAGCCTCGCGGTCGCCGTCGGCGACGTCGTCGGCCACGGTCTGGCGGCCGCCTGCGTCATGGGACAGCTGCGCAGCGCCCTGAGCGGGGCCACCCGTGTCGCGGGCGGTCCCGCTCAGGCCCTGGAAGCCCTCGACCTGTACGCACGCTCCGTCGAGGGCGCCGAGTCGACCACCGTCGTGACAACCTTCATCGACTGGGACAGCCGCACCATCACGTACAGCTGCGCCGGCCACCCTCCGCCGGCGCTCGTGCACCCCGACGGCACAGTCGCCTTTCTCGACCAGGCCACCGACCCGCCGCTCGGTGCCCGGCCCGAGCGTGTCCCCCGCCCTCAGGCCCGTACGCCCTTCGCCGAAGGCGCCATCCTGGTCCTGTACACCGACGGCCTGATCGAACGCCGCGACGAGGACATCGACAGCGGCCTGGCCCGCCTCGCCGATTCCCTCACCCGTCACCGGCACGCGACTCCCGAGGCCCTGGCCGACGCACTCCTGACCGACCTCCTGCCGCCGGCAGGCAACACCGACGACACCGCCCTGATCGTCCTGCGTCTGTGAACCGTCCCGGGCCGGCAGCACGACAGCAACCCGCGCGCCCGGCGCTTCAAACGCGGGCACCGCGTCCGCGTCCAGGTCTCCGAGGGGGTGCGGCCGGTGCGGGCGCCGACGGTGAGGCCGTCGTCGGCTTCGACGGCCGCCGGCCCGGCCCGTCCGGCCCACATCGGCCAGACCACCACCGTCGGCCAGGACATCCCCGCCGCTCGGGCAGCCCGAAGGGGCCCGTCGGCTCTGAGCGCGACAGCCGCAGCTTGGCTACGCTTGCCCTTAAGTTCACATACGTTCCTTTTGTTAGTGATTTTCCATTGAGCGCCAATATCATTCAAAAGTTCTAAGGAACCGAAGATGAGTCTCGGTGCCGGTCTTCCAGCCGTGAAACGTGTGGCCGTCGCCGTCGCTGTGGCCACCGCTCTGAGCCTGGTCGGAGCCTGCGGCGGCGACGGGGGCGGGGGCAGCGGGGGCGACAGCCTCAGCGTCGGTGTTCTGCTGCCGGGGGGTGGCGTCTCCCGGTTCGGGCAGTTCGACAAGCCTCTGATCGAGAAGAAGCTCAAGGAGCTGTGCCCGGACTGCCCCGCCGCGACCGTCGCCGCCACGCCCGACCCGGCGGTTCAGCAGCAGCAGTTCGAGGCGATGATCACCAGAGGCATGGATGTCCTGATCCTCGCCGCCGTCGACCCCCAGTTGATGCGCCCGTCCGTCGAGGCCGCGCACCGGGCCGGCATTCCGGTCGTCGCCTATGACCGGCTCGCGCAGGGGCCGATCTCCGGGTACGTCACCTTCGACGGGGAGGAGGTCGGGCGGCTCCAGGCCGAGGCCCTGCTGAAGGCCATGGGTACGAAGGCGGACGGCGGGCGGATCGTCATGATGAACGGCGCCACCACCGACCCCAACGCCGGCTGGTACAAGGAGGGAGCCCTCGCCGTCCTCAAGGGCAGGGTGAACATCGGCAAGTCGTACGACACCGTCAACTGGCGGCCGGAGAACGCCTACGTCAACATGACCGGCGCCATCGCCGCCCTGGGCGGCGAGAACATCGACGGTGTCCTCTCCGCCAACGACAGCATGGCCGGCGCCGTGGTCTCCGCCCTCAACGCCGCCAAGGTCAGGCCGCTGCCCCCGATCACCGGCCAGGACGCCGACCTCACGGCCGTACGGCGCATCGTCAAGGGCGACCAGTACATGACCATCTACAAGCCCTTCAGGCGCGCGACCGACGCCACCGTCGAGATGGCCGTCGCCCTGGGACGCGGTGAGGAGGTCGGGGCCATCGCCACCGGCACCGTCGACAGCCCCACCACCAGGGACATCCCGGCGGTCCTGCTGCCGTCGGTCTCGGTGACCGCCGGCAACATCGAGGCCACGCTGGTGAAGGACGGTATGTACACCGTCGACCAGATCTGCACGCCTGCTCTCCGGTCCGCCTGTGACCGGGCCGGGCTCACCCGATGAGTTCCTGGACCCATGGGGACGGAAGGAGGTGGCCCTGTGCCCGGTCAGCCCCTGCTGGCGTTGCGCGGGATCTCCAAACGGTTCGCCGCCGTACAGGCGCTGGTCGACATCGAGCTGGAGGTCAGGGCCGGGGAGGTGGTCGCCCTGGTCGGTGACAACGCCGCCGGCAAGTCCACCCTGGTCAAGGTGATCTCGGGGGTCGGGCCCCCCGACAAGGGTGTCATCGAGTGGCAGGGCGGCATCGTCCAGATCAGACGTCCCCAGGACGCCAGCCTGCTGGGGATCGCGACCGTCTACCAGGACCTCGCGATGTGCGAGAACCTCGATGTCGTCGCCAACCTCTTCCTCGGCCGGGAGATCCACCGCTACGGCATCCTCGACGAGGTGGAGATGGAGCGCCGCACCCGCGAGCTGCTGCACACCCTGTCCATCCGTATCCCCGACGTACGGGTGCCGCTCGCCACGCTCTCCGGCGGCCAGCGGCAGGTCGTCGCGATCACCCGCTCGTTCCTCGCCTCGCCCAGGCTGCTGCTGCTCGACGAGCCCACCGCCTCGCTGGGCATCCAGCAGACCAACCAGCTGCTCGACCTCATAGAGGAGCTGCGCGACCAGGGTCTCGGGGTACTTCTGATCAGCCACAACATGAGTGACATCAAGGCCGTCGCCGACCGGGTCGCCGTGCTGCGCCTGGGCCGCAACAACGGTCTCTTCGACGTGAACACCACCTCCCAGGAGCAGATCGTCTCCTCCATCACCGGCGCGGCGGACCATGCCGTCGCCCACCGCCCGCACCCGGACGAGGTGTGGCCGTGAAGGAGGAGGCGCCGGGGATGAAGGAGGGGGAGGCCAAGGGAAAGGGGAAAGGGAAAGGCAGCGAGTCCGCCGGGCGTTTTGCCGCCTACGCCGGCGCGGTGCGCCGCAGGCTGCGAGAAGGAGGCCTCGGCCCTGCCCCGGTGCTCCTCGCTCTCGCCGTGACCTGGGCGGTCTTCCAGAGCCTCAACGACAGATTCCTCTCGCCGCGCAACCTGTCCGTCCTCAGCGTGGACATCGTCGGGACCGGCATGGTCGCCGTCGGCATCGTCTTCGTCCTGCTGATCGGCGAGATCGACCTGTCGGTGGGCTCGCTCGCCGGCCTCGCGGGCGCGGTGTTCGCGGCGCTGCACGTGAACCTCGGTATGACGGAATGGTTCGCCGTGATCATCGCGGTGGTCTGCGGTACGGCCATCGGGGCCGTCCACGGGTTCCTCTTCGCCAGGTTCGGCGTGCCCGCGTTCGTCGTCACCCTCGCCGGGCTGCTGACCTGGAGCGGTCTGATGATCTACCTGCTCGGGCCGGACAGCTCCATCCACTTCGCCGAGGGCGGGTTGGTCGCCACGCTGACCAGCCGTTACTTCAGCGCCCCGGTCTTCACCTACGGCCTGGCGGCGCTGTGCACAGCCGTGTATCTGCTCGTCTCCCTCCGCGACCGCGGGCGCCGCGCCGCCGCCGGGATGCCGTGCCGGCCGGTGGGCGAGATCTGGGCGCGTACGGGCCTGCTCGCGGTGGTCGCGTTCACCACCGTCTCCGTACTGGGCCGCTTCGAGGGCCTGCCACTGGCCCTCCTGATCTTCCTCGGGTTCATCGTCGCCTCGGACCTGGTGCTGCGCCGCACGCCCTACGGACGGCGGGTTCTCGCCCTGGGCGGCGGGGTGGAGGCGGCACGGCGGGCGGGCGTCGATGTGACACGCGTACGGATCTCGGTGTTCATGGTGTCGGGGACACTGGCGGCGGTCGGCGGTCTGTTCGTCGCGTCGCGGTTCACCTCGGCGAGCCAGGTCTCCGGCTCCGGCATGCTGCTGATCAACGCCATCGCCGCCGCCGTCATCGGCGGCACCAGCCTGTTCGGCGGACGCGGCTCGACCTGGTCGGCGCTGCTGGGGGTGCTCATCATCCAGTCGATCGCCTCCGGCATGGCGCTGCTCGGAGTGGAGACCGCGGTCCAGTTCATGATCACCGGCGGGGTGCTGGTCACCGCGGTGATCATCGACTCGCTGGGGCGGCGCACGGCTGCGTCGCGGGTGCGGACCTGAGGGAGCAGAGCGCGGCTGCGGCTGCCTCGTCACCGTTCCAGAGGTGAGGGGCCCGTACGTCCGCCCGTCCAGGGCGTCGTCGCCCCACGCCGTCGACTGCGGGACCGAATCTGTTCTCGCTGCCGTACGCGGTCATCCGGGCGTTCCGGGCCTCGGCCTCCGGCCCGTCGGGCAGGTGGTAGACGTCGCCCGCGCTAGAGGAGGATGTCCTCCTCGGTGGTGCGCGCGGTGAGCAGCAGAATCGGTACGTCCGACTCGGTGCGCAGAATGCGGCACACGTCGAGTCCGTCGACCAGGGGCAGCATCACGTCGAGCACGATGGGGTCCGGCTTCGTCGACCTGGCCCGGTCCGGTGCCGCGCGGCCGTCGGCCACCGCCTGCACCGCGTTTCCCTCCCGTTCCAGACAGATCCGGATCAGACGGGACTGCATCTCGTCGTCTTCGGCGACCAGAATCCGAGCGCTCAACGGTTCTCCCCCAACAAGGCCCTGCGCGTACCGGCACCGTACTGCGCTCACAACGCCATTCGGCACCGGTCCCTCCCCACGTGGGGACCGGTGCCGAACGATGGACGGGGACCCGGGAGGAGTCCGGGCGGCGCCGGTTCCGCGGATCTCAGGCCCGCGTGGGGCGACCGACGCCTCCGGCCGGCGAATCCGGCGGAAGCCGGCCGAGAACGTTCGGCGTCAGGGCTGCCCTGCGGATCGCTGCGCTGGTGGTCCGGGTGGATGCCACGCGGCTGATTCCTTGTTGCGTCATGATCCTGCCATTCACGGCTCCAGGAGAGGAGGTTCCGGTGCGGGGCCGAGGGCTTAACCGCAGGTCAGCCGTATAGAGTGAGTTTTCCGGTCCGGATGACACAGTGACACCGGATGACAGACGCGAAGGAAGTAAGGGGTGGAGACCTTGAGTTCCGACTCAGGGGCACGCACGGCCTTCGCGGAGCGACTCGCTCTGTTGTACAAGGAGGCCGGTAATCCTCCCCTCAAGCGGGTGGCCGAAGCTGTTGCCCAGTTGCAGCGGGTCGACGAACGCGGGCGGCCCGTGCGGGTGTCCGTGCAGCGGATCAGCGACTGGCGGCGGGCGAAGAACGTGCCGGCCCAGTTCGCCGCCCTCGCCGCCGTACTGAGCGTCCTCGTCCCGCAGGCCCGGCGCGCCCGCCCCGTGCCGGTTTCCCCCGGGCTGTACGACACAGTCCAGTGGCAGCGCCTGTGGGAGCGCGCCGTCGCCGACCCCGTCGGTGACCGGACCCCGGGGCCCCTGGAGGACGCGGAGCCGCACGCCGTCGAGGTCGCGGCCGTGCCGGGCGGGGTGTGCCCCTACCGGGGCCTCGCCTCGTACCGTCTGGAGGACACCCGCTGGTTCTTCGGCCGGGAGCGCAGCACCGACGCCCTGGTCGCCCAGCTCCGCGCGGCGGAACCCACGGCGACCACTGCCGCCGCCGGCACCGGCGGTCTGGTCATACTCGTGGGCGCCTCCGGGGCGGGCAAGTCCTCCCTGCTGAGCGCCGGGCTCGTGCCCGCGTTGCAGGAGGGGGCGCTGGGCGGTCCGGGGCAGCCGGCCCGGGAGATCCTGCAGCTCGTCCCGGGCAGTGATCCGCTCGCCGAACTGACCCGCCGTATCCCCGGACTCTCACAGCTCCTGTCCCCCGCCGGGGAGCCGGTCGCCGAGCCCGGTACGCCCGAATTCGCCCATGCGGTACGGGAGACGGTCGCCGCCTGGGCCCGCCGCGACGCGCCCGATTCCCCGACCGCCTCTCCCGCCCGCCCTGTGGTCATCGTCGACCAGTTCGAGGAAACGTTCACCCTCTGCCCCGACGAGACGATCCGCAACACCTTCATCCAGATTCTCCACGCCGCCTCCTCGCCCCCGGAGCACGGTGAACCGGCCAGGCACGGTGAGCACGCCGGTTCCGACAGACAGGCCAGTTCCCGCGAGCACGCCGGTTCCCACGAAC
>NZ_JAVFVX010000110.1:0-23658 GCF_033441795.1 Streptomyces sp. ADMS
GCTGGCCACCGCCGCCCAGGAGGGCGTCGGCGACGCACGCCAGTTGGAACAGCTCATCGCCCGTGCCGTGGCGAACTGGGCCTTCCGTACCCACCGACGCAGGCCCCTCATCATCCCCGTCATCATCGACGCCTGACCGGCGGCCCACTTCCCCCGCTCCTGCCCTGCTGCCCCGCCGGCAGCAGGGACGGTCTCGCACCTGCGTCCACACGTGCGCGGAGCGGTGTTCCAGGCACCGGTTACGAGGACCGACGGTGCGTCAGAAAGGCAAACGGATGAGCGCGCGTTTCGAGGAGATCGACTGGCGCCCGACAGCGATGGGCGACATCAGCCTGCGGCGTCGGCGCGACCCGGCATCGGGCACCGATGTGTACGAGGTGAAGCTCGGCGACGAGTTCCTGATGTCCAGCCTCTTCACCAGCGGGGAGATCGCCCTTGCGGAACTCGGACTGGCGAAACTGCCCGGCAGCGAACTGGACATCGCCGTCGGCGGACTCGGACTCGGGTACACCGCCCAGGCTGTGCTGGACGACCCCCGGGTGCGCTCGCTGACCGTGATCGACACGCTCGCCGAAGTCATCGACTGGCATCAGCGGGGCCTGGTCCCGCTCGGTGCCCGGCTGACTTCGGACGCCCGCTGCCGCCTGGTGCAGGGTGACTTCTTCGCGATGGCGGCCGATTCGCGCGGTCTGGACCCGAGCGAGCCGGGCCGCCTCTTCCACGGCATCCTGCTGGATGTCGACCACTCGCCGCGCCACGTTCTCCACCCTCGTCACGCGGCGCTCTACCAGCCTGCCGGGCTCCGCGCTCTCAGCGAACACCTCCACCCCAACGGGGTCTTCGCCCTGTGGTCGAACGACCCGCCGGACGAACAGTTCGGCTCCGCACTCTCAGCGGTCTTCCCGCAATCAGCGGCCCATGTCGTCGACTTCGACAATCCCCTGCAAGGCGGCACCTCGACCAACACCGTCTACGTGGCCAGCACAGGACCGGGCCGGCCGTAGGCAAAAGTTCGGCTGCACCAGGTGGAGGGTGCGGCCGGCCTCGTCCGGAAGCAGCGCCTCGACGACGGCGACGAGGACGGCTGCGGCCCGCGCCGCTCAGGGTGGGGGTGCCTGTCGAAGGGCCCGCCTTCGAACGGGCGGCGCGTTCCCGGCCCCGGTGCAGCGCCGTGCGCGCCGCGAACCCTCGAATGCCTGCCTGGGACCAGGGGGCGACAGCGCCGTGAGTGATCCTCCTCCGGGCCGGATTGCGCCGACCCCCGGATCAGGTGTCCGTCGGGCCGCCGAGACCGGTGAGGGCGCCGACCGGGTCCAGGTCGGGGGTGCCTCGGGGCCACCAGTCGTCGTCGCCCGGCTCGGACTCGTACGCGTACCAGAGACCGTCGCGGCCCAGGCGCAGCTGTATGTGGCCGCGCGGGTGGGTGAGGTGGTTGCGCCGGGGTCTGAAGGCGGGGAGGTCGGCGGCGAGGAGGAGGGGGCGGGCGCGGTCGAACCGGCCGGCAGGCGGGTCCCAGGCCTCTTCGAGGACCGCGAGTCCGTCGAGCCCGCCCTGCCGCCAGGCGGCCACCGCACGCGACAGTTCGGCCGGGGTGCGGCCGGCGGCTCGGGCGAGCGAGGAGTAGAGGGCACGGGTGCCTGCGGTGAGGCCTGAGCCGGGGCGGGCGGCGGCGAGCCGTACGGCGTCCTGCCACAGGGTCAGTTCACCGACCGGGTCGTGGCCGGTGGTGAGCAGCGTGTGGGCGCGGGCGGCGGCGTCCGTCGCCAGCTGGTCCAGCGCGAAGGGGTCCGGGCCGCCCGGCGCCGCTGGATAGGCCGGGGGCGGCTCGGGGTGCGGGCGGGGAGGCAGCGGGGCCGGGAGCGGCGGGAGCGTACGCGGCACGAGCGCTTCGGAGGCCCGGACCCCGGGAAAGGACGCCGGCTGGTGCTCCTGGGCGGCACGGGCCGCGTTGCGCCGGGACAGTTCGTCGAGCACCGCCCGTTCGCCCCGGCCCCGCAGGAGGAGCAGGACGAAGGGGTCGGCGTCGAGGAGGCGGGCGGTCTGGTAGCAGAGGGCGGCCGCGTGCTTGCAGGGGTGCCCGGAGTCGGGGCAGCTGCACAGGGGTTCGAGGTCGCCGGGGCCGGGCAGCAGTGGAGCCCCGCAGTCGGCGAGGGACTGGGGCATCTCCTTGTCGAGCAGCGCCGCGATGTGCCCGGGCCGCTCCACCGCGGCGTCCAGGAACCGCTCCCACTCCTTGTCGCCGAGCGTACGCAGCCGCACCTGTACGCGGTACGGCCGGGGCCGGGAGCCCTGCACATAGGCGAGTACGAGCCCCGGTGTCACGGTGATGGCGTCGACGTGCCCCTTCTCGGCGTACCCGCGCCCCCGCACCAGCCGGGCGGCGTCCAACGCGCCCTCCTCCAGGGCGGCCACCCAGGCGTTCCCCCACCAGCTCTCCGCGAAGCCGGCCCGCTCGGACGCCTTGTGCTTCCCCGTGGCCCGCAGGGCGGGGAAGGTGCGGCGCAGCTCGCCGTCCCGGCCGGGGGCGGCCATGGAGGAGGGCGAGGAGACGGTGCGTGCGGTGTCGGGGGGACCGTCGGGGGCCGCCGGCTGCCGGAACCTGGCGGTGTTCCGCGACCGGCCAGGTGACGCCTCTGGAGCCCCGGCACCCGAGGAGCGGTCCCGCGAGGCCGGCGAAGCGACGGCTCGCAGGACATCGCCCACGGTCATCGGCGATGACGTGTCCGTGGGCAGCTCGTCGTCCGCAGCCGCCGGGAACCCGTCGGTGGGCAACTGGAAGGAACCGGCGAGCAGTTCCCGTACGTCACGCGTCCGGTCCCCGGGACTTTGATCACGTATGTCCCGCTCGGGCACGGGCCGGACGGGCCGCCGAGTGGCCTGGACCCGCGTCGTCTCCGCGTCGCGGAGGGCCCGCCGTGCCTCCCCACGCGCGGCGCGCAAGGCCTCACGGGCGACATCACCAGGACGCCCGCCCTGGCGGTCTCCTGTGTCGGTACGGGCCTGCGGAACCTCCGGAGCCTGCGGGCCGAGCCCTGCCGAGGCGCCGGCCGGGTGCTCACCCCCGACCGGCGTCGGAGCGCCCCGCAGAGCCGCGCGTGCCAGGTCCCCCGGCCGCGCCTCACGCCCCACGGATTCCGCCGTCTTCTCAGGCGTCCTGCGCTGCCCAGGCCGCTCCGGCTCAGCATGCCTCCCGGCTCCCGCCTCTTCCTCGCCCCGCGCGGACTCCGCCCCCGGTGTCGCGCCGGGTGTCGCGGGCGTCTCCTGACCCGCGCGTTCCCGCGCCGCCCGCAACGCCCTGCGGGCGGCGTCGGCGGGCCGGTCCCGCTCGGGCCCGGCCGTCGGGGAGTTCCCGTCCGACACCGGCTCCTCCCCCGTCGCGCCGGGCGCTCCCTCTCGTTCCCCTCGCTCCTCTGCCGGCATCACACCGCCCTCCGCAGTGAGACCAGGTCGGACAGGTCGCGATCCGTCAGTTCCGTGAAGGACGATTCCCCGGAGCTCAGGATCGCGTCGGCCAGGGCCCGCTTGGACTCCAGCATCTCCGCGATGCGGTCCTCGACCGTGCCCTCGGTGATCAGGCGGTGCACCTGGACCGGCTGGGTCTGGCCGATGCGGTACGCGCGGTCCGTGGCCTGTTCCTCGACCGCCGGGTTCCACCAGCGGTCGAAGTGGACGACATGGCCCGCGCGCGTGAGGTTCAGACCCGTGCCGGCGGCCTTCAGGGAGAGGATCAGGATCGGGGTCTCGCCGCTCTGGAAGCGGTCCACCATGCGTTCGCGTTCGGGGACCGGGGTGCCGCCGTGGAGCAGTTCCACGGGGATCGCGCGGGCCGCGAGGTGGGAGGTGATCAGGCGGGCCATCCCCACGTACTGCGTGAACACCAGGGCCGAGCCGTCCTCGGCCAGCAGGGTGTCCAACAGCTCGTCCAGCAGGGCGAGTTTGCCGGAGCGGGCGGCCAGCCGGTCGCTCGCGGCGGGTGTCGGCCCCTCCTCCTTCAGGTACAGAGCGGGGTGGTCGCAGATCTGCTTGAGGGCGGTCAGCAGCTTCAGTACCAGGCCCCGGCGCGCGATGCCGTCCGCCGTCTCGATGGCCAGCAGCGACTCGCGCACCACCGCCTCGTACAGCGCTGCCTGTTCACGGGTCAGGGGGACCGGGTGGTCCGTCTCCGTCTTCGGCGGCAGTTCCGGGACGATGCCCGGGTCGGACTTCTTGCGGCGCAGGAGGAACGGGCGGACCAGGCGGGCGAGCCGGGCCACCGCCTCCTCGTCCTCACCGGTCTCCACCGCGCGCGCGTGCCGGGCGCGGAAGGACTTCAGGGGGCCCAGGAGGCCCGGGGTGGTCCAGTCGAGCAGCGCCCAGAGTTCGGAGAGGTTGTTCTCCACGGGGGTGCCGGTGAGCGCCACGCGTGCGGGGGACGGGATCGTGCGCAGCGCCTTCGCTGTCGCCGAGTACGGGTTCTTGACGTGCTGCGCCTCGTCCGCGACGACCATCCCCCACGGCTGCTGGGCCAGCCTGGGTGCCGTCGAGCGCATGGTGCCGTACGTCGTGAGGACGAAGCCGCCCGTCATGTCCTCCAGGGTGCGGTCGGGGCCGTGGTAGCGGCGGACGGGGACGCCGGGCGCGAACTTCGTGATCTCGCGCTGCCAGTTGCCCAGCAGGGAGGCCGGGCAGACGACCAGCGTCGGTTCGTCGCGGGCCCGCCGCAGGTGCAGGGCGATGACGGTGATCGTCTTGCCGAGCCCCATGTCGTCGGCGAGGCAGCCGCCGAGGCCGAGGGAGGTCATGAGGTCCAGCCAGGCCAGTCCCCGGAGTTGGTAGTCCCGGAGGCGGGCCCGCAGTCCCGGGGGCGGTTCCACGGGGGTGACGCCTGCCGTGAGCCGGTCGCGCAGGGTCGCCAGCGCGCCGACCGGGACCGCCTCGACGGTCTCGCCGTCGACCTCCACATGGCCGGTGAGTGCCGCGGAGAGCGCGTCGACCGGGTCGAGCAGGCCCAGTTCGCGCTTGCGTGCCTTGCGGACGAGGGCCGGGTCGACGAGCACCCACTGGTCCTTGAGGCGTACGACGGGGCGGTGGGCCTCCGCCAGCGCGTCCATCTCGGCCTCGGTGAGCGGATCGCCGCCGAGCGCCAGCTGCCAGCGGAACTGGAGGAGTTCCTCGCTCTCGAAGAAGCCGGTGCCGTCCTTCGCCGAGCCGGGCGCCGGGCGTACGACGGCCTGGGCGGTCAGGTCCTGGGCCAGGTCCCGGGGCCAGTGCACGGCGACGCCGGCGGCGGCGAGCCGGGTCGCGGCCACTCCGAGCAGGTCGTACAGCTCCTCCTCGGAGAGGGCCAGGACGTCGGGCTCGTCCTGCTCGGTGAGCCGGTCGAGCGGGGGCCAGACGCGGGCCGCGCGGCGCACCGCGAGGGCGGCGTCCACGCGGGCGCGTGTCCCGAAGGCCACGTCCGCGGTGCCCGCCCACAGGGTTGCCGCGTCGGTCACCAGGGTGGGGTCGGCGAGGCTGTGCACCTGGACGACCGCCGCTCCCGCGCTGCGCACCCGGTCGGGGTCGTCGAACAGTTCGTATGCCGACAGGTCGAGGCGGAGTGAGATCCGCACGCCCGCGTCCATGCCCGCGGCGACCTCCGCCGCCCAGTCGTGGGCGTCCGGCAGGCGCTGGGCCGGGCGCGCGGCGAAGGGCATCCCCGCCGCGTACGGGGCCGCCGGCGTGCGTGGCAGAGTGTCCGCGACGGCGTCCAGGAAGGCGCGCAGCAGCGCCTCCGGCTCGGGCAGCAGCAGGGGTCCGGGGCCCGGGAGCGGGACCGCGTGACCCTCGTACGGCAGGGCTGCGGCGATGGCCCTCAGGTGGGCGATGTCGTCGGGGTCCAGCGGGCCCGCGCGCCAGGCGTCGTGGCCGGCGGGGGTGAGCCCGGGCAGCAGCCTGCCGCGGGCCGTGAGCCGCAGGGCGTGCAGCGCGGCGGCGCCCCAGCAGGCCGTGGCGGGGTGGGCGGCGGGGTCGCGGCGGGCGCGTACCAGGAGCGGCAAAGCCGCGTCGACGGGCAGCGTCAGGGCGGGGGTGGGCCGGCGGCGGACGCCGGTGCCGTGGCGTCGTACGACCGTCAGTTCCGTACGACCGTCGCCCTCGTCCGGAAGGCCCGTGTCCCCTGTCGGGTCCCAGAACGCGATGCGGCCCTCGCGTGGGAGGGGAGCGGGGAGGAAGACGGCCGCGAGGCGCACGGACACGTCCGCGACCGCTGTCGCCGATGCCTCGTCGCTCATCCGTACGTCACCTCCCGCCCTCGTGTCGTGTCCGTCGAGTCGGACGTCTTCGACTGTACGGGCGGGGTCTGACAATCGGTCCCGGCGACGGGCCCTGAGCCCGTCCCCCGGCCGGTCAGGGGGTGGTGCGCGAGACGACGTACACCATGTAGTGGTCGGGGCGCGACCACTGCACGACGATGTGCTGCGTGGGGGCCGGGTTCTTCTGGGTGTGGGCGAGCCCCCACCACGGGCCCGGCTCCTTGAACTCCCAGCCGACGATCTTCTGGTCGCGGGCGCTGATGGGGAACTCGTTCTTCTTGAGGCTGGTGCGGGGCACGCCCATGGCCTTGAAGAAGTGGTCCAGCCCCGCGTTCGTGGTCGCGAACTGGACGTACAGGCGGCTGGTGCGCCAGTTGTTCGTCTCGTAGTACGCGACATTCGTCGACAGGATTCCCCTGCCGTCGGCCTGGCGCGGGACGGGCACCTCGTAGATGTGGCGCTGGACCTTGGAGGGCCAGGCCTCGGTGAGGCCGCGCGCCGCCCACTTCCGTTCCTTGTCCATGCCGCTGTCACGGCTCTGGTTGGCGGAGATCACCAGATAGCCGGCCGGGACACCGATGAGCAGCACGATGATCAGCAGGGTCAGGGCGCGGCGGCGGATCATGTGGCCGCGGTCCTCGGGCGGGTCGGGCGGCTCGTCCGGGGTCATGGCCCGCCCGGGCAGGGAGGCGGTCACAGCGGCCCCTGGGTGGCACGGCGGGTCTCGACGAACTTCTCGTAGCGCTCGTACCGCTCGACGCGGCGCCGGTTGGCGCGCCGGAAGCGGCGGGCGACCAGCCGGGCCAGGTCGGCGGCGCCCACCATGCCGGCCTCGGGGCCGAGCTGGGCGCGGGCGATGCGGGCCTCGGGGCGGTAGCCGCGGCCGGTGAGGTGGCGGCGGAAGGCGTCCCGGGCGGGGCCGATCAGCAGGTCGTCTGCCGCGGAGACGCCGCCGCCGATGACGAAGCAGGAGGGGTCAAGGGCCGCGGCCAGGTTGGCGATGCCCACGCCGAGCCACTGGCCGATGTCCTGGAGCAGTTCGATGCACATGGCGTCGCCCTCACGGGCCAGCTCGGTGATCATCGGACCGGTGATGTCGGCGATGTTGCCCTTGACGTGCTCGATGATCCCGTACGCCACCGGCGAGTCGGCCGCCGCGAGTTCGCGCGCCTCTCTGACCAGCGCGTTGCCGGAGCTGTACTGCTCCCAGCAACCGCGGTTGCCGCACGGGCAGCGGTGGCCGCCAGGCACGACCTGCATATGGCCGAACTCGCCGGCGACACCGAACTTGCCGCGCTTGACCTGGCCGTCCTCCAGGATCGCGCCGCCGATACCGGTGCCGAGCGTGATCATCACAAGGTCGTCCTCACCGCGCCCCGCGCCGAAGCGCCACTCGGCCCAGGCGGCGGCGTTGGCGTCGTTGTCGACCAGGACGGGGACGGCGAGGCGGCTGGAGATGCGGTCTCGCAGGGGCTCGTTGCGCCACGACAGGTGGGGCGCGAACAGAATGCGGTTGCGGTCGGCGTCGACCCAGCCGGCCGCGCCGATGCCGACCGCGTGCACGTCGTGCCGGTCGGAGAGGTCCAGGACCAGCTCGACGATGGTGTCCTCGACGACCTGGGGGCTCTTGGACTTGTCCGGCGTCTCGGCGCGGAGTTTCTCCAGGATGTTGCCGTCGGCGTCGACCACTCCGGCCATCACCTTCGTGCCGCCGATGTCGATGCCGACGGTGGGCACGCGGGGGGCCGTGAGGTGGGAACGGCGCTCACGCGTGCCGACGGTGCGCAGGGCAGCGGCCCTGCGGGAGCCGATGGGGGCGCTGCCCTCTCGGGCGGAGCCGGCCAGTGCCCTGGGGAGTGCGAGGTCGCGGTAGCTGCTCATCGAAAGTGATTGTGCCTCACCGGCAATGCGGGTGCGGTGCGGGGGAGCGATGGGGCGGTGCGGGATGTTTGCCGGGTGCGGGTGGGTTGTGGGTTGCTCGCGCAGTTCCGCGGGCCCCTGGGGAGGGGCTACGTCCCCTCCCTAGGGGCGTACCAGTAGCTGGAACTCGAACGAATAGCGCGTCGGACGGTAGGTGTGGGTGCCGAACTCGACGGCGCGGCCCGTGTCGTCGAACGTCGTGCGCTGCATCGTGAGCAGCGGGGCGCCCTCGCGCTCCATGAGCCGCTCCGCCTCCTCGGCCGTCGCACCGCGCGCGCCGATCGACTGCCGGGCACTGTGCAGGGTGATCCCGGCGGCGCGCATCAGCCGGTAGAGCCCGGTGGCCTCCAGCTGGCCGGTGGCCAGGTCGAACAGGTCGGGCGGCAGGTAGTTGCAGAGGTACGCCATCGGCTCGCCGTGCGCCATCCGCAGGCGTTCCACGCGGTGTACGTCGCTGCCCTCGGCCACGTTGAGCGCTGCGGCGACCTCGGCGGAGGCCGGCACGACCGTGTTGACGATGACCTTGGTCGCGGGGCGCTGGCCCGCCGCCTCCAGGTCGTCGTACAGACTGCTCAGTTCCAGGGGGCGCTTGACCTGACTGTGCACGACCTGCGTACCGACGCCCCTGCGGCGTACGAGGAGGCCCTTGTCCACGAGGGACTGGATGGCCTGGCGCACGGTGGGGCGGGACAGGCCGAGCCGCCCGGCCAGCTCTATCTCGTTGCCCAGCAGACTGCCGGGGGTGAGCGCTCCGTGCTCGATCGCGGCTTCGAGCTGCTGGGACAGCTGGAAGTAGAGCGGCACCGGACTGCTCCGGTCCACACTGAGCTCCAGCGGCGCTGTCGGATCCACATCTGGTTTCGGCACGGGCCGAGCGTAGCTCCGGGGACTGTTGACGGGAAGTCGTGTAGTTCGGTTGTCCGGACATACGCATTGACAGCGTGCCTGGTCGGACCCCAGTTTGTTTCTTATGCGCATCGGAGTCATCGGGACAGGCCGCATCGGTACATTTCACGCAAACACCCTCAGCCGCCACCGCGAGGTCGGGGGCTCGCTCATCGTCACGGACGCGGACAGCGGGCGGGCACAGGATCTCGCGCACCGCTTAGGAGCGACGGCCGCGCCGGGTGTCGACGAGATCTTCACCTGGGGCGTGGACGCCGTCGTGATCACGGCGTCCACCTCGGCCCACGCCGAACTGATCGGTCGGGCAGCACGCTCGGGTCTTCCGGTGTTCTGCGAG
Source organism: Streptomyces sp. ADMS (assembly GCF_033441795.1). Taxonomy (NCBI): domain Bacteria; kingdom Bacillati; phylum Actinomycetota; class Actinomycetes; order Kitasatosporales; family Streptomycetaceae; genus Streptomyces; species Streptomyces sp. ADMS. Next base: position 9,436 of record NZ_JAVFVX010000110.1, read on the forward strand.
AAGCCCATCGCGCTCGATCTGCCTGGCACCCTGGCCGCGATCGCCGAGGTGGAGGCGGCCGGAACGATCCTCCAGATGGGCTTCCAGCGCCGTTTCGACACCGGCTACACGGGCGCCCGCGAGGCCGTGCGCTCCGGGAAGCTCGGCCGTCTGCACACCGTGCGCATGACGACGTCGGACCAGACACCGCCCCCGCCCGAGTATCTGCCGCTGTCCGGCGGGCTGTACCGGGACACCCTGATCCACGACTTCGACATCCTGCGCTGGGTGACGGGGCACGAGATCGTAGAGGTGTACGCGACCGGGTCGGACGCCGGACCCTCGATGTTCCGCGACGCGGGCGACATCGATACGGCCGCGGCGGTACTCACCCTGGACGACGGCACGCTCGCCACGGCGACGGCGACGCGTATGAACGGCGCGGGCTACGACGTCCGCATGGAGCTGGCGGGCGAGCTGGACCAGGTCGGCGCCGGCCTGGACGACCGTACGCCCATCGCGTCCACCGAACCGGCCGGACCGCCGGCCGCGAGCAAGCCGTACATGGGCTTCCTGGAGCGCTTCGGCCCCGCCTACGAGGCCGAGCTGTCGGCCTTCGTGGAGGTGGTGCGCGGCGAGCGGGCCAACCCGTGCGACGGCCGCGAGGCGCTCCAGGCCCTGCGCGTCGCCGAGGCCTGCGAACTGTCCAGACGGGAGCGCAGGCCCGTACACCTCGCCGAGATTCCGGGCGGGTGGGAATGAGAGCCGAAGAGGGCGGCGGCGACCGTCTGCCGTAGTCGGCCGGTGTCTGCCGGCGGATCGGGCCGGATGACGGCTGCGCTGCCTCGTCGGGAAGGCGACCGGGGCGTACGGGGAGCCGGCAACCCCGACGAACGCCGCGGACGGCGCCCGCCGCGGAGCGGCTGATCACCACGGCCCGGCGTCTCCGGCATGATCCGCCGGGCAGGTTCCAGCTAGTACCCGTCCTGTTCCAGGAGTCCCGCGTCGTACACCAACAGGGCGACCTGCACTCGGTTGTTGAGGTCGAGCTTGGCGAGGATGCGGGAGACGTGTGTCTTGACGGTGGAGACGCTCATGAACAGGGCGGCGGCGATCTCCGCGTTCGACCGGCCCTGGCCGACGGCGACCGCGACCTCGCGTTCCCGGTCGTTCAGCGCTCCGATCCGCTCCCGGGCGCCGAGCCGCCGGGTGTCGGCCGTGCCGCCCGCCGCGTGGGCCATCAGCCGGCGGGTCACCGCGGGCGACAAAACGGGGTCCCCGGCCGCGACGCGGCGTACCGCGGCCAGGATCTCGGCGGGCGGGGTGTCCTTGAGGACGAATCCGGCGGCGCCCGCGCGCAGGGCACGCAGTACCTGGTCGTCGGCGTGGAAGGTGGTCAGGACCACGACCTGCGGGGCGTCCTTGAGGCCGCGCAGGCGTTCGGTGGCGGCGAGACCGTCCACCGTCGGCATGCGGATGTCCATGAGTACGACGTCCGGGCGGGTGCGTCCGACGAGCGCCTCGACCTCGCCGCCGTCTGCGGCCTCGCCGACGATCTCGATGTCCTCGGCGCCCCCCATCATGAAGGACAGGCCTGCCCGTACCAGGGGGTCGTCGTCGACGAGGAGCAGTCTGATCACGGTCATGGCCCTACGTAATCACGGTTGTCCGGCGTTCGGACGTACACGGGCTGCGCGGGCTACATTGCCGACCTGAACACCCGTGAGATGAGGGGCCTTTCGTGCGTTACCGACTGTTCGGCCGGACCGGCTTGCGCGTCTCCGAGCTCTTTCTGGGGGCCATGACCTTCGGTGAGCAGGGCGGCGTGGGGGCGCCCAGGGAAGAGTGCGCGCGCATCCTCGACGCGTACGAGAACGCCGGCGGCAACGTCGTCGACACCGCGATCAACTACCGCGGCGGTGCGAGCGAGACGATCCTGGGCGAACTCCTCAGGGGGCGGCGCGACCGGCTCGTGCTGTCCACGAAGTACACGATCTCGCGCGACGGCGCGGACCCCAACGCGGCCGGCAACCACCGCAAGAACCTCACGCTGTCCCTGGAGACGAGTCTGCGCCGGCTCGGTACGGACTACGTCGACGTCTACTGGGTGCACATCTGGGACCGCGCCACGCCCGTCGAGGAGACCATGCGCGCCCTCGACGACGCCGTACGCTCCGGGAAGGTGCTGTACGTCGGTATCTCGGACGCCCCGGCCTGGGTGGTGTCCCGGGCCAACACCCTGGCGGAGTGGCGGGGTTGGTCGCAGTTCGCCGCGCTCCAGGTGCCGTACAGCCTGTTGAACCGGGACATCGAGCGTGAACTGCTGCCGATGGCCGAGGCGTTCGGGATGTCGGTGGCGGCCTGGAGTCCGCTGCAGAACGGCATTCTGTCCGGCAAGTACACACGCGCGCGTGGCATCGCCCCCGACGAGTCGGTACGGCTGTCGGCGGACGCGATCGGCGAGCGCGAGCACGCGGTGGCGCGGGCGGTGCAGTCGGCGGCGGACGAACTCGGCGCGTCCCCGGCGCAGGTGGCGATCGCGTGGACCATGGCCCACTCCCCCGCCGTGCACCCGATCGTGGGCGCGCGCCGGGTCGAGCAGCTCACGGACAACCTCGGCGCGGCCGCACTGACGCTCCCCGCGGACCTGGTGGCCAAGCTGGACGAGAGCACCGGATTCCGGCCGGGCTTCCCGACCGAGTTCATCGAGGAGACCGCGGCCTGGGTGTACGGGGAGGCGGGACAGCGGGTGGTACCACGTACGGCGCGCGGCTGAAAAGCCCTCTTCTCTTTCAGGCAGTCGCGCCCGGGAAGGCCCGCGCAGCCCCGGCCCACGCCGTGGCCGGCCGGTCCCGTCAGGCACCCCACGGCAGCCAGGCCCGTACGGCGAATCCCCCGCCCCCCACCGCGTCCCCTCCCCCGTCCGCCTCCGGACCGTGCTCCAGCCGGCCGCCCGCCAGCGTCGCGCGCTCGGTCAGGCCGATGAGGCCCTGTCCGGAGCCGGGGACGTGCGGGACCTCCCCCGGGGGTGCGGGATTGCGTACGAAGACGGTCAGGCCGTCGCCCGGGGCGCCCGCGACGGACACCGTGACCGCGGCTCCGGGGGCGTGCTTGCGGGCGTTCGTGAGGCCTTCCTGGACGATCCGGTAGGCGGTGCGGCCGACGGAGGCGGGAACGGCGGCCGGTGCCGTGACCCGGCTGTCCAGCACGATCTTCATGCCGGCCTCGCGGGATTCGGTCACCAGGCTGTCGAGCGCGGCCAGCGTAGGCTGCGGACGCCCCGCCTCCTCCGCGTCGCCGGCCCGCAGGACGCCGATGATCTCCCGCAGGTCCTGGAGTGCCTCGTGGGCGCTCTCCCTGATGACCCCGGCGGCCCGCGCGACCTCCTCGCGGGGTGCGTCGGGCCGGAACTCCAGGGCGCCGGCGTGGACGCTCAGCAGGGTGAGCCGATGGGCGAGTACGTCGTGCATCTCGCGCGCGATGGCCTCGCGGGCGAGCCGTTGCGCCTGCTCGGCACGGAGCGCCGCCTCGGTCTCGGCCCGCCGCAGCCTGTCCCGCAGGCTCAGCATCAGCTGCCGTTTGGACCGCACGAACATGCCCCAGCCGACCGCGGTGGCGGTGAGCAGGACGCTGAGGATCACCGAGACGAGGTACGGCAGGTCCGGGTCGGGGCGCAGCCAGTAGAAGAACGGGATCACCGCCACGGAGGCGGCGCTGACCAGGCCGACGTACCGGAAGGGCCGGTGCACGGCGAGGGAGAAGAGGGCGACCAGGCCGGCGCCGCCCGCGGTGGTCGACACGAGGCTGACCGCGAGCATCGCGACGGCGAGACCGAACGGCCAGCGGCGCCGCAGCCAGACCGCGGCGCAGGCGAGGGCTCCGAGCCACTGGTCGGCGACGGCGAGGGCGTGGGGGGTGTTCGGGTCGTCGGCCAGGGCGTCCGCGCCAAGGACGCCGATGAGGACGGCCAGCAGGAAGCAGGTGAAGTCGACGACCCAGTCGCGTGCGGTACGCCGGGGCCGTCCGGGCGTTGCGAATCGCCCGGTCCGCGTCCGCGCGGAGCCTGAAGCAGGATCGGGGCGGCCGGGATCGGGGTCGGGGTCGAGCCCGTCGAGTACCGCCGACGGGAAGAGCCACCGGCGCCCCGGGAACGCCGTCGGTGACTCGGGAACGGGCGTCGGTCTGTCACTGCTCACGGCCGACAAATCTACGCAGTGATGGCCCGTGCGACCCTCACGGAGTCGTGATCGTCGACCAAAGTCGCGGCGCCGCAGACCTTCGGCGCCGTTCACGGGAGCGACCGGCGACTTCGGGGGAACAGGCCTCGCCCCACGGCCGATGAACGTGGGGGGTCCGCGGGGCGAGGATCCTGGCATGAAGCAGTTACTGGAAGTCGTCGGTTTTCTCGCCCTGGTGCAGGGCGTCGCGGGCCTGGTGCACGAATTCACCGACCTGCGTTGGGGCCTCGTACAGAAGCTCGGCTTTTTCGACGGCTACGAGATCTACGCGAGCGTGGCACTGCTCGTGCTGTCGGTCGCGCTGTTCGCCGCCGCCGAGAGCCGGAAGCCCGGGTGAGCGAAGTGGGGTTCGGCAGGACCGAAGTGGGATTCGGCCCGTACCGGGCTTCCGGCCGGTCGCACTGTTCACTCAGGAGCGGTGTCAGCAGCCGTAGTCGATCAGGCGGAACGACACGTAGTGGTCGGAGGTGTAGTAGTCCTCCCGGTACTCCTCACCGGTGACGATGCGACGCGCACCGCGGGTGGAGGAGCCGGGGGTCTTGACCGTGTACTCGTGGTAGTAGCCGGTGGACTGCGAAGGCAGGACGCCCTCCCGGTTCTGGAAGACGCCGCCGTCCTGCGAGTACGGGTAGGGGCCGCCCTTCGCGATCAGGTTGAGCGTGGTGTAGGCCTGCGCCGGCAGGTCTCCGTAACAGATGCTGCCGACCGCCGAGGTGGCGGCGCCGGCCGTGCCGGCGGTGACGGTGCCGCCGACCAGGAGGGCGGACAGGACGGCGGCCGCCGCACCGATGCGAGTGATCCGTGGGGGGAATCTCATGCCTTCATGATGACGCGCGTAGACCATGGCATGTCAATGTCAAGTCGGCAGAATTTCCCGTGAGGTCCGATGAGTTTTCGCGCTGTTAACGTGCGCCACGGGCGTCACGCGTTCTCCGGAAGCTCGTACGTGCCGTACTCCGGGCGGCCCGCGAACTCGTATGTCTGGATGGAGACGCCCGCCCCGGTCGTACGGCCTTCCACGTGCCGGAAGGCGACCGGAACGGCGCCCTCCGCGAAGAGGCGGCGACCGGCACCGAGGACGACCGGGAAGGTCAGCAGATGGACCTTGTCGACCAGGTCGAGGGCGAGGAGGGACTGGGCGAGGGCACCGCTGCCGTGCACCTGGAGCTCACGGTCCGTGCGCTCCTTGAGGGCGGCGACCTCTGTGCCGAGATCACCGCTCAGCACGGTCGTGCCGGCCCACTCGGGGTCCCTGAGGGTGGAGGAGGCGACGTACTTCGGCAGGGAGTTCAGCCGGGACGCGACCGGGTCGGCGGGGTCGGTGACCTTGGGCCAGTACGAGGCGAAGATGTTGTACGTACGACGGCCCAGGAGGAAGGCGTCGACGCGTTCGAAGACCTCGGTGACGAACCGCCCGAAGTCCTCGTCCCCGTACGGAACGCTCCAGCCGCCCTGCTCGAAGCCGTCCCGCGGGTCCTCCTTGGGACCGCCGGGGGCCTGGTGGACGCCGTCGAGGGTGACGAAGGAAGTGAGGGTGAGGGTGCCCATGGCGGATGCCTGCTCTCTCGGAGGGGTCTGCTGTCATCAGCTCAGACCTCTCCGGCGCCCGCAACTCATCGGTCGGCGGGATCCGGGGCGTACGACCTCGGCATCCCTGCCGGCGGCGGTCTCAGCCGCCGAGTTCCCGGTGCCGGGCCGCCAGTTCCCCCGCGCCCTCCTCCGTCAGGGAGCCGAACAACCGCAGCCGTGAGATCCCTCCGTCCGGATAGATGTCCACGCGCGCGTGCGTGCCGGTCGCCGGGGACGGCAGGACGAAGCGGTGGTTGGTGTCGGGCTGGAGGCGGGTGCGCGGGAGGATCTCCGTCCACTCGCCGTTCTCGCCGTCCTTCACCGCCACCGAGGCCCAGCCCGCGCTGTTCCCCTTCAGATACGCCGTGTCGATCTCGACGGCCCGGATCTCCGACCGGGCCACCAGTCGGTAGCGGATCCAGTCGTTGCCCTGGTCGCGGCGGCGACGCGTCTCCCAGCCGTCGTCCATCTTGCGTGAGCGCCCCGGCTGGATGGTGTTCGACGCCGGTGAGTAGAAGCGGTCGGACGCGTCCTCGGCCCGGCCGCCGTTCTCCAGCGCGACCACGTCGAAGGTGCCCAGCGCCGCCAGCCACTTCGGGTCCGGAGCCACCTCGCCGTACACCCGCAGGCGCGCGATCCCCCCGTCGGGATGCTGGTTGACCCGCAGGTGTGTGAAACGCTGTTCGAGCGACACCGCGAAGCCGTTCGCCGCGTGGCCGCCCACCTTCGTGCGCGGCACCAGCGGGGTCCACTTCACGTCGTCCGCCAGCAGTTCCTCCGGGGACGGTGAACCGGACACCGACACACCCTCCACGGAGACGGCCTGCGGATAGTTGCCGCGGAAGTGGGCGGTGTCGACCACGATGCCGCGTACGACGCCCGGGGCGCCGAGCCGAACCAGCGCCCAGTCGTGGTCCTCCGCCGTCGGCCACGGGTGTTCCGCCGAAGCGCCGCGCCGGCGCCGGGTCTCCCAGCCGTCCATGATCTTGCCCTTGTGACCGAAGTGCTCGGGCACGAACTCGGCGGGCTCGGGCACGAGCATGTTCTCGCGGTCGGCGAAGAACTCGTCGTTGGCGGCGATCACTCCGGCCCCGAGGCGGCGGTCGGCGAGGCTGGCGTACTGGGTGAACGGGAAGTCCGCGGTGCGGTAGTCCGCATACGGGTCGCCGCCTCCGTAGGGGTTCGCGTCGCCGGTGAAGCTCGGAATCGCGGTCACGGTGATCAGTTCTGCCTTTCGGACTTCGGAGTCGGCCGTTGCGGGTGCGGAGGGGAACCCCATCAGGGGGTACGCGTGAGGAGTTGTCCCTTCGGCTCCGTGAACTCGCCGTCCGCCACGATGCGTTCGCCGCGCAGCCACGTCGACCTGACGACACCGCTGAGGGTCCGGCCCGCGTACGCCGTCACGCGGTTGCGGTGCTCCAGGGCCGCCGGGTCCACGGTGAACGTCTCGTCCGGCGCGAGTACCGCGAAGTCGGCGTCCCGGCCCGCCTCGATCGCGCCCTTGCGTGCGCCGAGGCCCACCAGTGCGGCCGTACGCGTGGACATCCAGCGCACGACGTCCTCCAGGGAGTGGCCTCGCGTCCGCGCCTCGGTCCACACCGCCGCGAGGCTCAGCTGGAGCCCCGAGATGCCGCCCCACGCCGTGGCGAAGTCGGCGGTCTTGAGGTCGGCGGTGGACGGTGAGTGGTCGGTGACCACACAGTCGATCGTGCCGTCGGCGAGCGCCCGCCACAACAGGTCCTGGTTGGCGGCCTCGCGGATGGGCGGACAGCACTTGAACTCGCTCGCCCCGTCCGGGACTTCCTCGGCGGTGAGGGTCAGGTAGTGGGGACACGTCTCCACCGTGATCCGCACGCCCTCCGCCTTCGCCGCGGCGATCAGCGGCAGCGCGTCGCTCGACGACAGGTGCAGGACGTGTACGCGCGCGTGCAGGCGCTTCGCCTGTTCGATCAGGTTCGCGATGGCCCTGTCCTCCGCGCCGCGCGGGCGCGAGGCGAGGAAGTGGGCGTACTCGGGGCCGCCCTGCCGGGGGGCCGCGTCGAGGTGGTGCGGATCCTCGGCGTGCACGATGAGCAGCCCGTCGAAGCCCGCGATCTCGGCCATCGACCGGGCGAGTTGCTCCTGGTCGAGGTGCGGGAACTCGTCCACGCCGGACGGCGACAGGAATGCCTTGAAGCCGAAGACGCCGGCGTCGTGCAGGGGGCGCAGGTCCTTGACGTTGTCGGGCAGCGCGCCGCCCCAGAAGCCGACGTCGATGTGCGCCTTGCCCGCGGCCACTTCCCGCTTCGTACGGAGGTGGTCGGCCGTCGTCGTCGTCGGCAGGGAGTTGAGGGGCATGTCGACGAGGGTGGTGATGCCACCGGCCGCCGCGGCACGCGTGGCGGTCCAGAAGCCCTCCCACTCCGTGCGTCCGGGGTCGTTGACGTGCACGTGGGTGTCGACGAGGCCGGGCAGCAGGACGTCGCCGCCGAAGTCCTCCAGGCGCGCGCCGGACGGTACGTCGGCCTCGTACGGGAGTACGGCCGCGATCCGGCCGTCGGCGACCGCGACGGTGGCCGCGCGCGTCCCCTCGGGCGTGATGACGCGCGTCGAGCGCAGCACCAGTTCGATGTCGGACACCCGGACCCCTCTCTGTCGCCGCCGATCCCGCCGTCAACTTCCACGAAACGGAATTCAACGTTCTGTTGAAGGAGTCTTCACCGCCCGCGCCATACCGTCAAGAGCCACTCCGGGCGGCCACCTGGATGTTTCCACAGAACGGAATTAGAGTTCCAGAAATTAGAACGTAGCTACATACAAGCAGGCCGTCAAGCAACCGACCGATAGGCTGCATCATCGCCTGTCAGCCGTGAAAGGAACGCGCCGTGCCGACGCCCAGCGCCAGCTCCACCGACGCCGCCAAACCCGCCGCCAGCGGTGGTGTCCAGTCCCTGGAGCGCGCCTTCGATCTGCTGGAGCGCATGGCGGACGCGGGCGGTGAGGTCGGCCTCAGTGAACTGTCCGTGAGCAGCGGGCTGCCGCTGCCCACCATCCACCGGCTCATGCGCACGCTCGTGGTCTGCGGCTACGTACGACAGCAGCCCAACCGCCGGTACGCGCTCGGCCCGCGTCTGATCCGCCTGGGCGAGTCCGCGTCCCGGCTGCTCGGCACCTGGGCCCGCCCCTACCTGGCCCGCCTGGTCGAGGAGACCGGTGAGACGGCGAACATGGCACTCCTGGACGGCGACGAGATCGTGTACGTGGCGCAGGTCCCGTCCAAGCACTCGATGCGCATGTTCACGGAGGTGGGCCGGCGTGTCCTGCCGCACTCCACCGGCGTCGGCAAGGTGCTGCTCGCCAACGTCCCGCCGGACGAGGTGCGTTCCCTGCTCGCCCGTACGGGCATGCCGGCCGCGACGGAGAAGACGATCACGACTCCGGACGGTTTCCTGACCGCCCTGGAGGACGTACGCCGCCTCGGTTACGCGGTCGACGACAACGAGCAGGAGATCGGCGTCCGGTGCCTCGCGGTCTCCGTGCCCGACTCCCCCACCGCCGCCGCGATCTCGATCTCGGGCCCGGCGGGCCGGGTCACGGAGGAGGCGACGGAGAAGATCGTGCCCGTGCTGAAGCAGGTCGCGGTAGAACTGTCGGAGGCACTGGCCAGCTCGGGCAGCCCCGCGCACTGACTTCCGGCCGTCGACCAGCGGGATCGGTCAAGTCCGTTGCGGTAGAGCGCCCCTGAGGGTGCTGGGCCGGGCCGGCATGGGGCTCCGCCGCGTGGGCGCGGCCGGCCCCCACCGGCTCGCGGCCTTCGAACCGCGAATACAGCGGAGCGCTCAGCGGCGTGGCGGATTCCCGAACAGCTCCACCGCCGCGCGTACGTCCGACAGGCCACGGGCGAGTGCGCTGACCGAGCCGATCGCACCGGCGATCAGCAGCAACGAGCGGCGCAGGCGCGGGATTTCGGGGCTGCCGGTGATCGCCATCGCGGCCAGACAGGCCAGTTCGTCCTCGGCGATGCCACGGTCGGGGAACTCGGCCGGGTGCGCGGCGAGTTCACGGCGCAGCCGGGACACCGCGGTCCGTAACTCCGCCACTCTCGGATCGTCGTCGCTGCCGGCCACCGACCTCTGCCCCAAGCTCCGCAACACAGCTCTCCCCCACTGGCCCCCACGTGCGCCCCGCACACCCCCGTTGCGCCGGTCGGGTGCCGGAGACGCGGGACAGTAAACGCCACCCTCGCGACAGGCGCCACACCATGGACCGAAATTCGGTCCCCGAACACCGCCGGTCCCGGGCGCGGGTCAGGTATGCAGGAGGCATGACGGAGAAACCGGACCAGGTGGCGGGGCTGCTGCTCGCGGCGGGCGGGGGGCGGCGACTCGGCGGACGGCCCAAGGCCCTACTCGAACACCGCTCGCACCTCCTCGTCGAACACGCGGCCGATGCCCTGCGCGCGGCGGGCTGCGCCTCGGTCCATGTCGTCCTCGGGGCAGGGGCCGACGACGTACGGAAGCGGGCCGTCCTGCCCGGGTGCGTACTGGTGGACAACCCGGAGTGGACGGAGGGCATGGGGTCCTCGTTGCGGGCCGGGCTGGCGTCCCTGCGCGGCACCGGCGCCCGCGCGGCCCTCGTCTCGCTGGTCGACCAGCCGGACATCGGACCGGAAGCCATGGCTCGCGTCCTCGCCGCGTACACCTCCCGGGAGTCCCTCGCGGCGGCCTCGTACGGCGGAACGCGTGGGCATCCGGTCCTGTTCGGCGCCGCTCACTGGGAGGGCGTCGCGGCGGCCGCGGTCGGCGACCGTGGCGCCCGCGACTACCTCAGGACTCACGACGACGCGATCACACTCGTCGAGTGCGGTGATGTGGGGCAGCCGTACGACATCGACACCGCCGCAGACCTGGACCGCCTGGAATGACGGCTCCTCGCCACGAAGGATCTCGACGTCAACAAATTATTGAACTTCCACGATGAGGAAACTAACATCCACTGATCAGAAACATCCGTTCCCAGCAGCCCACAGCAGCCCGCTGAAGGAAGTGACCGCTCATGTCCGCACCAGCGCCGTCCCCGCTGGCCATCGTCGACGCCGAGCCCCTGCCCCGGCAGGAAGAGGTGCTCACCGACGCGGCACTCGCCTTCGTGGCCGAGCTGCACCGGCGGTTCACACCCCGGCGTGACGAGCTCCTCGCCCGCCGTGCGGAGCGCCGCGCCGAGATCGCCCGCACCTCGACCCTCGACTTCCTCCCCGAGACGGCCGCGATCCGCGCCGACGGCTCCTGGCGGGTCGCCCCGTCTCCCGCGGCCCTGAACGACCGGCGCGTCGAGATCACCGGCCCGACCGACCGCAAGATGACGATCAACGCCCTCAACTCGGGCGCGAGGATCTGGCTCGCGGACTTCGAGGACGCCTCCGCGCCGACCTGGGAGAACGTGGTTCTCGGTCAGGTCAACCTGGTCGACGCGTACACCCGCAGCATCGACTTCACCGACCCGAAGAGCGGCAAGTCCTACGCCCTCAAGGCGAACGACGAACTCGCGACCGTCGTCATGCGCCCCCGCGGCTGGCACCTCGACGAGCGCCACCTCCAGCTCGACGGACAGCAAGTGCCGGGCGCCCTGGTCGACTTCGGCCTCTACTTCTTCCACAACGCGCAGCGCCTGCTCGACCTCGGCAAGGGCCCGTACTTCTACCTCCCCAAAACCGAGTCGCACCTCGAAGCCCGTCTGTGGAACGACGTGTTCGTCTTCGCGCAGGACTACGTCGGCATCCCGCAGGGCACCGTCCGCGCGACCGTCCTCATCGAGACGATCACGGCCGCGTACGAGATGGAGGAGATCCTCTACGAACTCCGCGAACACGCCTCGGGGTTGAACGCGGGCCGCTGGGACTACCTGTTCTCCATCGTCAAGAACTTCCGTGACGGCGGCGCCAGGTTCGTCCTCCCGGACCGCAACGCCGTCACGATGACAGCCCCGTTCATGCGTGCCTACACCGAACTCCTCGTCCGTACCTGCCACAAGCGCGGCGCGCACGCGATCGGCGGCATGGCGGCGTTCATCCCGTCCCGGCGCGACGAAGAGGTCAACAAGGTCGCCTTCGAGAAGGTCAAGGCCGACAAGGACCGTGAGGCCGGCGACGGCTTCGACGGCTCCTGGGTCGCCCACCCCGACCTCGTCCCGATCGCGATGGCCTCCTTCGACGCGGTCCTCGGCGACCGGCCGAACCAGAAGGACCGCCTCCGCGAGGACGTCCACGTCGAGGCCGCCGACCTGATCGCCGTCGACTCCCTCACGGCGAAGCCGACGTACGACGGACTGGTCAACGCCGTGCAGGTCGGCATCCGTTACATCGAGGCATGGCTGCGCGGGCTCGGCGCGGTCGCCATCTTCAACCTCATGGAGGACGCGGCCACCGCAGAGATCTCCCGCTCCCAGATCTGGCAGTGGATCAACGCGGGCGTCGAGTTCGAGCACGCCGGGGACACGGTGAAGGCCACCCCGGAGCTGGCCCGCGAGGTCGCCGCCGAGGAACTCGCCGACATCCGCGCCGAGATCGGCGAGGAGGCCTTCACGGCCGGTCACTGGCAGCAGGCCCATGACCTGCTCCTCACGGTCGCCCTCGACGACGACTACGCGGACTTTCTGACCCTGCCGGCGTACGAGCAGCTCAAGGGCTGACCACGGCGCACGTCATTTCTCCGAGTGGCCCAGGGACCTGCCCGGGGCCACTCGGTCGCGTACGAGCCGTTTCACCGCCGTCGGCTCGGGGAAGCCCTGCTCGCGCCGGTCCCACACCACCTCGTCGTTCACCCGTACGACGAAGACGCCACCGGTGCCGGGTTTCAGGGAGAGTTCCGACAGCTCGGTCTCGAAGGTCGTGAGGAGTTCCTGCGCCAGCCAGGCGGCGCGGGGCAACCAGCGGCACTGGGTGCAGTACTCGATCTCCACCCTGTGGACGTCGCCCGGCTCGGTCCCGGCCGTCTGTGTGTCCGTCATCCGAGATGCACCGACCAATCCTGTTCCGCCGCCGGTTTGCCGTGCAGGTCGGGGACCCGCTTGAGCCAGTTCGGCCGGCCCTGTTGTGTCTTCGCCGCACGTTGGGCGTCCTCCGCGGCCAGTTCCTCCCGGCCTGGGAATTCTGTGGGCAGCCAGGACTCGGACGCCCGCACGCGCGCGTGGAGGTACGACACGTACGCGTCCCGGACCTCCTCGGGGGTCGCGAAGTCCCCCTCGACCTCCAGCCAGGCGTCCGGTACCTCGGCCAGTACCTGGCGCAGCAGTTCCTGCGTCACGCGGGGCGCCAGTTCGGCGTCGGCGGTGCGGGTGTCCGGGGCGTAGCGGCCGAGGGCGTGGCGGCGGAAGTCGTACGCCTTCTCCGGCGCCGACAGGTCCCACCTGTGGTGGAAGACCAGGGCGGCACCGTGGTCGATCAGCCACAGGTGCGGCGGCGCGATGCCGAACGTGGGCCAGACCATCAGGTTGGAGCTGTGCGTCGTACGGTCCACGTTGACGGTGAGGGCGTCCAGCCAGACGATCCGGCCCGCCTCCAGCGGATCGACGTCGAACGATGCCGCCGTCTCCGGGGTGAAGTCCTTCGCGCCCGGCAAATAGTCCATGCCGAGGTTGAGGCCGGCGCTGGCGTGCAGCAGGTCCTGGACCTCCTGGTGGGGCTCGTGGGCGCCGGTCTCCGGGTCGAAGTGGACGAGGACCAGCTCGGGGAAGCGCAGCCCGAGGGCGCGCGCCAGTCCCCCGACGACCACCTCCGCGACCAGCGCCTTGCGGCCCTGCGCGGAGCCGGTGAACTTCACGACGTAGGTCCCGAGGTCGTCGGCCTCGACGAGTCCGGGCAGCGAGCCGCCCTCACGCAGGGGCGTGAGATAGCGGTTCACGGTGACCTCTTTCAGCATTTTCCCAGGCCTCCCGTTTCTTCAACCCTGTAATCCACGAACGCTGCCGGGGAGGCGCCGCAGCGGGAATCGCCCGTCGACGGCCCTCGGGAGAATCTGGGGAGTTTCGACCGGCATGCGGTTCCCCCGCTTCCAGGGACTCCGGGTCCGTCGATGGCGGTTCGCCCCTTGCTTCCGGCCTCCGGCATGAAGTGAGCATAGTAACCAAGGGTGATCGCAGGCGAGGAGTGCCCGAGCCCCCGCGTCAAGGTCACGACGGATTCTGCCGCGTCCAACACGACCGAGGCACAGGTGTGCCGACGTCGCCCCTTCGGCGCGCGGCGGGATGATGCCGGCCCCGGCCAACGGCGTCCGCGGAAGACCTGATTCAGGACCCCGCGGGGAGAACCACAGGGACATCGGCGACATGGGCACCGGACGCGGTCAGTGATGAACGCCCGCTCCGCCCCGCACCACCGCGACAGGGCAGTGGGCGTGATGCAGCACCGCCTGGCTGACCGAGCCGAGCAGCAGCCCGGTGAAGCCGCCCCGGCCCCGGGCAC
>NZ_JAVFVX010000111.1:0-23655 GCF_033441795.1 Streptomyces sp. ADMS
GCGGCTCTCGCCTGGCTGCTCACCCGCCCCGGCGTCACCGGCCCGATCGTCGGCCCGCGCACCGCGGAGCAGTTGGAGTCGGCGGTACGGGCGTCCGAGCTGGAGCTGAGCGAGGACCTGCTGGCCGCGCTCGACGAGATCTTCCCGGGCCCGGGACCGTCGCCGGAGGCCTTCGCCTGGTGAGCGGCAGGCTCTCCGAGCCCGTGACCGCCGCTCCTCTGCAGGGGGCGGCGGTCACTTGTGACTCGTTGCATCAAACTGCCTACTTGGCCGTGTCGAAGAAATTGATCCCCGCGGCCAGGGTCGCGTCCAGGGTCGCGTGGCTGTCGGCTTCGTCGGTCTGGGGGCCGAAGTTCATGGTCCCGAGAACGAGCCTGCTGACCTTGAGTCCTGTGCGTCCGAGCTGCGTGTACTTCATGAGTGTTCAGCCAACGTCGTGGAGTGCGCTCTAGGCAGGGCGGGTGGGGGCGGGGCACCGGGTTCTGACGGCGGCACGGTGTTCCGAGGCGGTCGCGGGTACCGGTTCCCGTCGCGGGTACCGGTTCCCGTCGGGCGACGCCGGGTGCAACTGGGTCGACGTCGCCCAACAGGGTTGGTCGGGCTCAGAGTTGGGCGAACATACCGGGCTGGTAGTCGCCGGCGGGCTGCTGGACGATGACGTTCATCCGGTTGAAGGTGTTGATGAGGCTGATGGTGAGGACCAGGGCGGTGAGCTGGTCCTCGTCGTAGTACTTGGCGGCGTTCGCCCAGGCCTCGTCCGTGACCCCGCCGGCCGCGTCCGCGATGCGGGTGGCCTGCTCCGTCAGCTCCAGCGCGGCGCGCTCGGCGTCGGTGAAGACCGTGGCCTCCCGCCACGCCGCGACCAGGTGGAGGCGCTGCGCGGTCTCTCCCGCGGCGGCGGCTTCCTTGGTGTGCATGTCGGTGCAGAAACCGCAGCCGTTGATCTGGCTGGCGCGGAGCCGCACCAGCTCCTGTGTCGTGACCGGCAGGGCCGAGTCACCGGCCACCCTGGCCGCCGCGACGAGGTGCTTCGTGGCCTTGGCGGCGATGGGGCTGGCGAAGAGGTTCAAACGGGCTTCCATGGTGGGCTCCTCGGTCTTGGGTGCTGCTTACACATCCAGGACGGAGCCGCTCGGTGAGATGTGACAGGGGTGAACGTGACGTGCGTCTCCCACTCGCGGGACAGGCGCTAGTCGCGGGGGAACTCGTCCGTCCTGAGGGTGAGGCCGACGACGGTGTCGCCAAGGTCCATGTCGTCGCCGAAGGCGAGTTTCGTCTCGGTCGCGTACTCGCCGTTCTTGGGGTGGGTGTAGAGGAAGCACCTGCCCTGGTAGGGATCGGCGATGAGATAGACGGGGACTTCGGCCTCGGCGTAGGCGGACTTCTTGGGGCCGTAGTCATTGGCGGCGGTCTTCTTCGAGATCACTTCGGCGACGAACTCGACGTCCTGGCAGCGCCACAGGCCCTTGTCGCTCTTCTCGGCACCTTCGGTCATGAGCGTGACGTCGGAGGAGAAGCCGTTGAGGTGGCCCGGGTAGTCGATGCGGACGTCGGACTTCACGCGCATGCGCGGGTACTTGGTGCGCAGCTGATCGTAAATGGCTGCGATGATCTCCCAGTGGGTGTCCCGCTGCGGCGACATGAAGATGTTCCCTCCGACGATCTCGACCCTGTATCCGTCGGGGATGGGGCTCTTCTCAAGCCACTCGAACATCGTGTCGAGCGTCAGCTTGTCGCTGTTGTCGGCGGTGTCGGCCATCTCGATCCTGTCTTCAAGGACGGTCACCGTGGCACTCCTCCCCGGCTGTGCCCCGGACGAGCGCAGCCGTGCAGTACAACGATACGCACGGTGACCATGGCACGCCCGGATTCGGTCAGTCGGTTTCAGCCCCGTACCGCTCCCCCAGGTCCCAGGCCTCGTACAGGGAGTCCGCGAACGCCCCCGCGATCTTGTGCTCGCCCTTCGCGTTGGGATGCGTGCCGTCGTACGTGTCGTGGTTGACGTCGTACGACGGTGGCGGCGAGGTCAGGAGCAGGGGGGAGCGGGGCTCGTCCAGGTTGGCCGCCGTCTTCGCCAGGAGCTCGTTGAAGAGGGTGACCTCGGCGCCGAAGGGCGGGTCCGACTCCGCGCGGACGTTCGGGATGACCGGGAGCAGGGCGATGGCGATGCGGGGGTTGGACCGCCGCGCCTCGGCGATGAACGTGCGCGCCTTCTCCGCCGTCTGTTCCGCGTCCGTGTAGAAGCCCAGGTCGATCAGGCCCAGGGAGACCAGCAGGACGTCCGGCTTGTGGGCGCGTACCGCGTCCGCGATCAGCGGGGTCATGTGGTGCCAGCCTTCGCCCCAGCCGGCCAGATGGGCGCGGGGGAAGTCCGGGTCGGCGTACTCGTACGAGTCGGCGGTGTCCGTCGCCTTGTCGTACAGGGCCTCGCGCGGGCCGACGATCCGGAACGGGCCGCCGTACGTCTCCCGCAGGTGCTGCCACAGCCGGTAGCGCCAGGTGTGTTCGCCGGCGCTGCCGATGGTCATGGAGTCGCCTACGGGCATCAACCTGAGCATCCGCTCATGATGAGGGATGGCGAGAGGGGTGTGGGGCGGGTGCGGTGTGTGAGTCGGGCCACGCGGTGTCAGGTAAATGTCAGCTTGCGGTCAGCTTGCGGGCAGTTGTGCGTCGGTCGCGCGCCGGTCGCGCGCAAATCGTGCGTCGGCCGACAGGTGATCCGCGGGGCGCTCAAGGTCATGGGCCTCGTATCGATCGCCGGGATGGCACGCTTGGGGGCATGCGCCGATCGCTCGCCCTCCTCGCCGGGGGCCTACTCGTCGGGGCGCTCGCCGCGCCCGCCTCCGCTGCCGATGGTGACCAGGACTTCACCATCAAGGACCCGCGGATCACCGAGTCCAGCGGTCTCGCCGCCTCCCGCCTCCACCCCGGCATCTACTGGACCCACAACGACAGTGACGACGGGGCCTTCCTGTACGCGGTCGACAGCGCGACCGGGCAGACCGTCGCCACGGTCACCATGACCGGCGTCGGCACGCCCCGCGACATCGAGGCCATCTCCATCGGGCCGGACAACCAGATCTACGTCGGCGACATCGGCGACAATGATGGTGTGACCTGGGATTATGTGTGGGTTTACCAGCTCGCCGAGCCCAAGGTGCTCAAGAACCAGACGATCCGCGCCACGCAGTACGTCGTGAAGTACTCGGACGGGTCCCGCGACGCCGAGTCCCTCGTCGTGCATCCGAAGACCGGGCGCGTCTACATCATCGACAAGCAGGAGGACGGCGGGCATCTGTACGCGGGCCCGGCCAAGCTCTCCCCCTCCGGCACCAACGTCTTCCGGCCCGTCGCCGCCGTCGACATGTGGGCCACGGACGCCGCGTTCTCGCCCGACGGGCAGCAGCTGGCGGTACGCGGCTACTTCGGAGGCGTCTCCTACGCCTGGAACGGCGGAAAGCTCAAGCGGCAGGGGCAGCTCGACGTGCCCCTGCAGGGGCAGGGGGAGTCGGTCACGTACAGCCGTGACGGGTCCAAGATCATGTACGGAAGCGAGGGCGCCCAAAGCGGGGTCGAGGCCGAGGACGCCCCTTCGTACGGCACGTCCGGTGACTCCGACTCGGCTTCCGGCAACGGGAGTTCGGCCTCCGACGAGGACGGGAGCGGGGGCTCGGAGGGGAACGTCAGGACCGTCGCCGTCGCCGCCGCCCTGCTCTTCGTCGCCTACTTCGGGCTCAAGCGGCTTCGGCGGCGGCCGTCGTAGTCATCCCAGCGGGCGGCCGGGCGGCCGGGCGGCCGGGCGGTCGGGCGGTCGGGCGGCCGGGTAGTCGCGTTCACGGTGGTCCCGGGGTTTCTATGAAGCGCGCCGGTAGCTCCGGCTCCGGTCGTCACCCTGAGCCGCTGAACGTCGCACGCATCCCGGAGTGCCGCGAGTCTTGACGTGGGCATGTTGTGTCAGTTTCCTGGGAGGTGCGCGGTGTGTGGGAGCGCTCCCATCGATTCCGGGGCCGCGCCTCCCGAGAGGAACGAGCGACATGTTCCGCTTCCGCAGCTTGCGAAGAGCGCTGTGCGCTGCCGCCGCCGTGCTCCTGATACCGCTGGGAGCCGGTGCGCAGACCGCCCACTCGGCCGATGCCGGCGCGGCGGACGTCCGTGCGGCGGACGCCGGCGCCGGCTACTGGCACACCAGCGGGCGGCAGATCCTGGACGCGGCCGGGCAGCCGGTCCGGATCGCCGGCATCAACTGGTTCGGCTTCGAGACCGCCAACTATGTGGTCCACGGCCTCTGGTCCCGCGACTACAAGAGCATGATCGACCAGATGAAGTCGCTCGGCTACAACACCATCCGGATGCCCTACAGCGACGACATCTTCAAGCCGTCCACCGTCCCCAACAGCATCGACTTCAGCAGCGGCAAGAACGCCGACCTGCAGGGCCTGGGCTCGCTCCAGATCATGGACAAGCTGGTCGCGTACGCCGGTCAGCTCGGCCTCAAGGTCATCCTGGACCGGCATCGGCCGGACGCGAACGGGCAGTCGGCGCTCTGGTACACGTCGGCGGTGCCCGAGTCGACGTGGATCGCCAACCTGAAGGCACTGGCGGCGCGTTACTCCGGCCAGGACACGGTCATCGGCATCGACCTGCACAACGAGCCGCACGATACGGCCTGTTGGGGCTGCGGCGACACGACGAGGGACTGGCGACTGGCGGCGCAACGGGCGGGCAACGCGGTGCTCTCCGTGAATCCGCAGCTGCTGGTGTTCGTGGAGGGCGTGCAGACGCACAACGGGGATTCCGGCTGGTGGGGCGGCAACCTGATGGGGGTCGCGCAGTATCCGGTCCAGCTGGATGTGGCGAACCGGGTGGTGTATTCGGCCCACGACTACGCGACGAGCGTCGCCCAGCAGAGCTGGTTCAGTGACCCGTCCTTCCCCGCCAACATGCCGGGGATCTGGGACAAGTACTGGGGCTACATCTTCAAGCAGAACATCGCGCCGGTGTGGGTGGGGGAGTTCGGCACGACGCTCCAGTCGACCGTGGACCAGCGGTGGCTGGCCGCGCTGGTCGACTATCTGCGGCCGACAGCGGCCTACGGCTCGGACTCCTTCCACTGGACCTTCTGGTCCTGGAACCCCAACTCCGGTGACACGGGCGGGATTCTGAAGGACGACTGGTCGACGGTCGACACGGTGAAGGACGGGTATCTGGCGAGCGTGAAGGCGCCGGGGTTCCCGGCGGGCGGCGGCGACGAGGGAGGGGGTGGTGACGGCGGCGGTACCGGTAGTACGGCGGCGTGTGCCGCCTCCTACACCGTCAGCAGCGACTGGGGTGGCGGGTTCAACGCCGAGGTGAAGGTGACCAATTCGGGAACGGTGGCGCTGAAGTCCTGGAAGGTGACGTGGACCTGGGGCGGTTCACAGACGGTCACGAGCATGTGGAACGCGACGCACACGCAGACCGGGGCGACGGTCACAGCTGTGAACGCGGCTCACAACGGGAGCGTGGCGGTGGGGAGTTCGGCGAGCTTCGGGTTCGGGGGAGCGCCGGGGGGTGGGGGTGTGCCGGTGGTGAGCTGTACGGCTACGTGAGGGCGCGTAGGCACAGGAGCGTAGGTCTGAGTGCCTGAGTGCCTGAGTGCCTTAGTGCCTTAGTGGTCGGCTCCGGAAGTCCTTCGGGGGTTGATCATGCTGCCAGTGCGGCGGAGGATTCTTCTTGTCGATCGAGTGTGTGTCGGTCGAGCCGGGCCAGTAGATCGTCCAGGTCGTAGGTGGTGAACTTCCTCTGGAACGGCTGTGCCGTGGCGTTGTAGCGGTCTTCGAATGCTCGGAGCCGGTCCCGGACCTGGTCGAGGTTCGTGAAGTCGTTGGGTGCCACGACTTTGCGTTGGACGACGGAGAAGAAGATCTCGACCTGGTTGGTCCAGGAGGCGTGGACGGGAGTGTGGATCAGGACGGTGTTGGGAAACGCCTTGGTCAGGCGGTCGATGGCGGTTTTGCCTCGGTGGGAGGAACCGTTGTCGACGATCCAGAAGACGCGTTTCGCGCTGGCGTAGGGCTCGGTGGTCATGACCTGGGTGACCAGGTTCATGAAAGGCATGATGCCGGTAGTGGGCTCGCAGCGTCCGAAGACGCGGGCGCGGTGGACGTCGTAGGCGGCCAGGTACGCCAGTGCGCCGCCGCGCTGGTATTCATGATTGACGCGCATGGCCCGGGCCTGGCCCGGTGCCAGTGTGGGGTGGCAGCGGCAGCGGGCCTGGATCGAGGTCTTCTCGTCGCTGGAGATTACGTACTCGTCCTGACCCAGTGGGACGCCGTCGAAGGCGCGGGCGTACAGGTCCATGATGCGGGCGGCCTTGGTCCGGAAGTCCGGGTCGCGGGTGAAGATCCAGGACCGGTGCTGCCAGGGCTTGAGCGCGTCGTCCTTGAGCCAGCGTCGCACGGTGGAGGCGGAGATCGAGCCAGCGATAGTGCGGGCGACGACCTCGCGCGCCAGTTCCGGGCACGACCAGCGTGACAGCGGGGCCCCGGTCTCGGCGGGCAGCTGGCAGGCCAGCGCCTTGACCTCGGCGACCTGCAGAGGGGTGAGGCGGCGCGGGCGGCCGAGCGCATGCGGTCGGTCAGGGCGGGCAGGCCGCCTGCGGCGAACCGACCGCGCCAGGCGCGCACCGTGTCGACGTGCGTGCCCGTCTGGACGGCGATCTTGGCGTTCGGGCAGCCGCGAGCGGCGAGCAGAACGATCGTGGCCCGTTGTCGGTCCCGGTGGGGGGTCTTGTGGCCGTAGGCCATCTTCTTGAGCCGGTGGCGCTGGGATGCGGTCAAAGTGATGAGACAGGCAGCAGTAACAGGCATGACAGGAAGGCCGATCGGTAGTAATCGATCTTCATGGGTGCTTATCTTGACGATAGTTTCACCGGCTGCCTTGGTTGCTGGTGGCGTGATCATTGACGACAGGCACCCCCAAAGGCCGCGGCTCAGCCCAGTCAGCGGCGCCACGTAGTTCGGCCCGGACGCGCTCGGCATCCCGGTCGTGGACGTCTGTGCTGCCGTTCAGCGATGGTCGCTGGTAAGGCTGGCGACGGTGGTTACGCTCCAGGCCCCAGGCGGTGGTCGCCAGCAGAATGAGAGTGATGATGACGGTCACTGGCCCGCGCTGGCGACGCTGGATGGGTTCACGGCGACGGCCTTGAAGAACGTGTAGTGGAAGGTCCCGGTAGCCTGTGCGGTGCGGTGCAGGTCTGTGATCCCCCGGTCCCAGTCGCCCGCGGTCATGAGCCCTGCTGCCAGCGCATCGTCCCGGACTGATTCGACCATGGCGATGAAGGTGCTGCGAGTAAAGCCGTCGACCAGTGCGGGCCGGGTCTGGTCGGCATACACCGTGCGAGGACGAACCACGATGTCGTCGTATCCGGCCTGAGCCAGCAGCGGTTGCAACTGCCGGCCGATCAGCGCGTTTCCGTCTGCGGCGGACTGCAACTGGACCTGGCATTCGATCGCGGCGCGGGCGTATGCGCTGGTCGGATGGAAGAACGCCGATCCATGATCCCCTTCAATCACGGTGATGGCGCCCCCGGGCCGCAGCACGCGCCGCAGCGCGGTCAGCGCCTGCCGGGGGTCTGACAGATGCTCCAGGACGAAGCAGACGAAAACATGGTCGAACTCCGCATCAGCAAAGGGAAGATCGAACAGATCAGCGCGATACCACTCCACATCCGCCCCCGGTGCGTGGGCCGCGACACGGGCGCGGGCCTGTGCAAGGGAACCATCGGACCGGTCGACCGCGGTGATGCGCGCTCCCGGGCTGGCCTGGGCCAGGTGGATCGTCTGGGCACCGACCCCGCAACCGATCTCCAGCACCCGGCTACCGGCCGGGTAGACCGTGCCCGCATGCAACAACGCCGCCAAGGTGTCCGCCTGGTCGCCGAGCCGAGCCGCCTCGCGATCCGAGTATCCGTGCACATAGCGGGCCGTCACGGCCACTTCAGGAGATGCCATCGCTGTATCCATGCGTTCACCCTGCTGCCACTATGGCTCGATGAACAGGTCCAATCCACACCCATCCGACCAGTCCATAGTCTCCGGATCCGACTTCCTGCAACTGAACATCGACGATGCACCGATGGGCAGGCGATCCGACTGGCTGGCCCAGCAGCTTCGGCTCGCGATATCGGACCACCGCCTGCCAGTGGGGAGCAAGCTGCCGGCCACCCGGGTTCTGGCCGGCGAACTGCGGGTATCGCGCGGCGTGGTCACAGAGGCGTACCAGCGACTGATAGAAGACGGGCACGCGGCAGGACGCGGCCGCAACGGAACGATCGTTGTCGCCGCTCCCGCCGTGCCGCCGGAAGTGCCCCCGACCGCGCCCGGCGCTCCACCGCCGCCAAGTGCGCTGTTCGCCGCCGCACCCAGTGCGGACATCTTCGACATGATGCGCGCGGCACCCGCCCGGATCGACCTGTCGCCCGGCGTTCCCGACCTTGCCGCGTTTCCGCGATCAGCGTGGCTGCGTGCCGAACGCTCCGCACTCGCAAGCCTCTCGGCGACCGACCTTGGATACGCAGACCCTCGCGGGACACCGGCACTGCGTCATGCCATCGCCAACTGGCTCGCCCGCAACCGCGCAATCAGGGCGGACCCTAACGAGATACTCATCGTCGCCGGCACCGCCCAGACACTCAGCCTGCTCGGACACGTACTGCGCGACGACGGGATCCCCGCGGTAGCTGTGGAGGACCCAGGATCACTTGGGGCCCGCCAGCATCTGCGCAACCAACGGCTGGACACGCCGGCGGTCCCCGTCGACTCCGAGGGCGCGCGCATCGACGTACTGCACCGCATGGCAGTTCCAGCTGTCTTGTTGACTCCCGCACATCAGTTCCCGACCGGAGTAGTGCTCAGCGGGGCACGGCGTCGTGAACTGATGCATTGGGCCACCGAAAACGACGGACTGATCATCGAGGACGATTACGACGCGGAGCACCGCTACGACCGGCCTCCGGTACCCGCCCTGCGATCCATACTGCCCGACCACGTCTGCTACGCCGGGAGCGTTTCCAAACTCCTCGCCCCCTCACTGCGCATCGGCTGGGTACTCGCGCCGCCGAAGTACCACGATGCTCTTGTTGCCGCCAAGCGGTTCGCCGACTTGGGCAACGCGGCACTGCCGCAGCAGGTGCTGGCCCGGTTCATGGAATCAGGTGAGATGGAACGCCAGTTGCGGCACCTGCGCACACGACACCGCCGTCGCAGGGACGCCATGGTCGATGCGATCACGACCCACCTTCCCAACGCGGTCGTACATGGCGCCGCAGCCGGCTTGCACCTGACGATCACCTTCGACACCGAGTTCGCCGACACCGACCTCGCAGCCGCCGCGCTTGCGCGGGGCGTGAAAGTGCAGCCACTCTCATGGCACAGTCAACGTCCATCCCGACCCGGGCTGGTCCTCGGCTACGCGGCGAGCACGCCCACCGACATCAGCGAAGGTGTGGCAATCCTCGGCGCCGCCCTACGGCGCCTGCCCTGAACAGGTCGAACACAGTCCACCGCCAGCACCGACTACCACGAGGACTCGCTCGTGCCCACCGGCTCGTTAGTCTGCCTCCCCGAGGACACCGTCGATTGCCCACCTTCAACTCGCCGCCACCGGCAGCTAACGACCAACGCCCGGTACCGACGCCGGAGTCAACCCCCGAAGAACTTCCGGAGCCGACCACTTAGGGGTGTCGGCGGTGGAGTAGCCGACGGCCCGGGGATGTCAGCAGCCCCGGTTCCGGAACGGGCCGGAACCGGGGCACGTGCGTGGTCCGGGTGGTCCCCCAGGGCAACCGTGTGACCGGTGACCCTTCAACGCTGCCCATGCGGAGCGAGGTTGAGCAGCACCTTGCCGAGCTGGGCGGACGTGAGAGCCGACGCGGGGAGAGGGGGCACGGCCGGGCGGGCCCGAAGGCCGTCGAGGAGCAGGGTGAGCGGGCGGAGCCAGGCATCCGGGACTGTCGTGGTGAGCGCGGGGACAGCGCGGCCCAGCGCCGCCAGGGCGAAGAGCAGGTCCTCGGTGGTGAGGTCCGGGCGGATTGTGCCCTGCTCCTGACCGCGCCGGAGCAGCCCGTCGATGGTGATGCGGTTGTGAGCGTGGATCGCCTCCAGGGAGGTGACGCCTTCTAGTTTCGTGGTCATGAGGTCGTTGGTGCCGCGGTCTGCGGCCAGGCCCGCGAACACTGTGTGTAGGTACTGCTTCAGTCCCGTCCATGCGTCTTCGGTGGTTCGCGCTCGCTCGCCCGCTGCTTGTCGGTTCGGGGGGTGCGGTCGTGTGCGTCGTTCTGGTCCTGGGCGTTGCCCACGTTGCGCGTCCGCGTCCGCCGCAGCGGGGTAGGTGCAGCGCCCAGGTGCCCGACCTCGACGAGGCCCCACGGCAGCCGGACCCGTACGTGGGGCCCCTTCCCAGCCCTGCCAGGGCACGTTGGTGTCGCTGGTGGAGGTGTTCGGAGCGCCAACGAGCAGAGAGCGGACGAGGCTTGCCACTCCTCGCCTCCGAGTCGTGCTGGGAGCCCCCGGCCCGGCCCTCGTTGCACGAGGGGGTGGCAGTGCGCAATGAACAGCTTGAGGACGTAGGTGTCTTGGTGCGGTTCTACGTCACGGTGCACACGGCGGAAGAAGGGCGGCGCTCTCGCGCTCTGCCCACCGAGCGCGAGAGCGAACCTGCCTCGTTCAGAAAGTCGCTGGCTTCCCGTTCCCTCTTGCGGTGAGATCTCCGACGTGACGCTTCACGAGGATGAGATCCCGGTCGACGAGACGCTGGTCCGGTCACTGCTGAAGGCACAGCGCCCGGAGTGGGCTGACCTACCGTTGTCGCCCGCGGGCGCGGGCACGGACAACACCATGTACCGGCTGGGCGATGACCTGCTCGTGCGACTTCCCCGAACCGCCGGCAAGGGGCGGTCCGTGCGGAAGGAACAGGAATGGCTTCCTCGCCTGGCGCCCCTCCTCTCACGTCCGATTCCCCAGCCCGTCCACGCCGGGACGCCCACCGACGTCTTCCCGCTGGTCTGGTCGGTCCACCGCTGGATCGACGGTGCCGAAGCCGGCCCGGACACCGTCCGGGACTGGGCCGCCTTCGGAGCCGACCTGGCGGCGGTCGTGCGGGAACTCCACAGCGTCGACCTCATGGGGGCGACTCGCGCGGACAGCCTCAGCTGGTACCGCGGAGGCGGCCTGGGGCCGTGCGACCAGTGGATCGCCAGGTGTCTCGACGATTGCCGAACCACCGTGGGTTCTGAACTCGATGTTGACTCTCTGGAACAGTTGTGGCGAGCCGCGCTCGCACTGCCCGAGGCCTCCGGACCTCACGTATGGCTCCACGGCGACCTCAAACCGACCAACCTCTTGGTCCGGGAAGGCAAGCTCCACGCAGTCATCGACTTCGGAGGACTCTCGGTGGGTTTGCCCGACGCCGAGCACTCCACGCTCTGGGACCTGCCGCCACAAGCACGACAGGCCTACTGGGACACCTTGAACCTCGACGATGTGACCTGGACTCGTGCCCGCGCCTGGGCGATCGCGGTGGGGGCCAGTGGAATCTCCTATTACTGGCACACCTTCCCCGCCTTCGTCGCCGAGTGCCGAGCCCGACTTCGGGCAATCCTCACTGACGCCGCCGCGCGGTGAGTGGGCTCCCGGCCCGAGAGCAAGAGGGGGCGCCCGGTACTTACCGGGTGCCCCCAACTACGTACGCGCTCAGGTACGGGAATACGGGAAGCGGCTACAGCTTCTCGATCACGTAGTCGATGCACTTCGTCAGCGCCTCGACGTCCGCCGGGTCGATCGCCGGGAACATCGCCACGCGGAGCTGGTTGCGGCCCAGCTTGCGGTAGGGCTCCGTGTCGACGATGCCGTTGGCGCGCAGGACCTTGGCGACGGCGGCGGCGTCGATCTCGTCCGTGAAGTCGATCGTGCCGATGACCTGCGAGCGCTTCGCCGGGTCCGTCACGAACGGGTTCGCGTACTTGATGTCCTCGGCCCAGCCGTACAGGGTGCGGGCGGAGGTGGCGGTGCGGCGGACCGCCCAGTCCAGGCCGCCCTGGCCGTTGATCCACTCAAGCTGCTCGTTGAGGAGGAACAGGGTGGCGAGGGCCGGGGTGTTGTACGTCTGGTTCTTGCGCGAGTTGTCGATCGCCGTGGGCAGCGAGAAGAACTCCGGTACGTGGCGTCCGCTCGCGTGGATGCGCTCGGCGCGCTCGATCGCGGCCGGGGAGAACGCGGCCAGCCAGAGGCCGCCGTCCGCCGCGAAGGACTTCTGCGGGGCGAAGTAGTAGACGTCGGTTTCGGCGATGTCGACGGGCAGGCCGCCGGCGCCGGACGTGGCGTCCACGAGGACGAGGGAGCCCTCGTCGGCACCCGGTACGCGCTTGATGGGAGCGGCGACACCGGTGGACGTCTCGTTGTGGGTGAAGGCGTAGACGTCGACGCCCGCCTCCGCCTCGGGGTCCGGGTGGGTGCCCGGGTCGGAGGAGAGGACGGTCGGGTCGGCGAGCCAGGGGGCGAGCTTGGCGGCCTTCGCGAACTTCGAGCTGAACTCACCGAAGGTGAGGTGCTGCGACTTGTTCTCGATCAGACCGTGGGTCGCGACGTCCCAGAACGCGGTCGAGCCGCCGTTTCCGAGGACGACCTCGTATCCGTCGGGCAGCGAGAACAGCTCGCTGATGCCCTCGCGCACCTTGCCGACCAGGTTCTTGACCGGGGCCTGCCGGTGGGAGGTACCGAGGAGTGAGCTACCGGTGGCGGCCAGCGCGTCCAGCGCTTCCGTCCGCACTTTGGAGGGGCCGGCGCCGAAACGGCCGTCGGCGGGCTTGATGTCAGCGGGGATCTGGATGTCAGCCACGGGGGGAGCGTAGCCGTTCTGGGAAACGTCGAGGAAACGTGGTCCGTCGTGTGAGATGCGCTCCGCGGGTTTGGCGGGGGTTGAGGGCGCCCTTGGCTGGGGTGCCCGTTCCTGGGTGCTGTGCCCCCAGACCATCCCTACGGCCCAGACCATCCCTACGGCCCTGAACGGGCCTTGTCCTCAAACTCCCCCAGAGGGGGTGCCCCCGGACGGGCTGAGAAGTCGTGGCGTCGGAGTGAACCGCACCGGCAGTTCCGTGAGGCCCCGCAGCCACGGTGACGGGCGGCGGCTCAACGACTCGGCCGGGACCGCCAGGTCGATGTCCGGGAGGCGGTCCAGGACGACCTCGATGCCCGTCCTCGCGATGACCTCCGCGACCTCCTGCGCCGGGAACGGGCACCGGTGTTCCCCGTGTCCGAAGGCGAAGTGGGCGTTGTTGCCGCCGGTGAGGGCGGAGCCGTCGGTGCGGACCTGGGGGTCGGAGTTGGCGCCCTGGAGGCCGAGGAGGAGCAGGTCACCCGTACGGATGTGCCGGCCGCCCAGGCGGGTGTCGCGGGACGCCCAGCGCCCCGGCATGGTCTGTACGGGCGCGTCCTCCCACAGGACCTCGTTCATCGCCTCGGCGACACTGCTGCGGCCGCCGAAGAGGGAGGCCGCGAACCGTTCGTCCGTGAGCATCAGGCGCAGCGAGTTGCCCATCCAGTCGGCGGTGGGCTCGTTCCCCGCCGCGATCATGATCATCAGATCGTGGGCGATCTCCTCGTCCGTGAAGCCGTACGGGTTCGCGAGCAGGCGCGAGGCCACGTCGTCGGCGGGACGTGCCTTGCGGGCCGCCAGCAGCCGGCCCATCGACATGACCAGGTGCCGCTGGCCCGCCGGGCCGGCCTCCTGTCCGTTGACCATGTCGTTCGCCGCGGTGACCAGGCCCGGTCCGTCCTCGTCGGCGAAACCGAAGAGCCGGGCCATGACCCGTACCGGCAGCCGCGTCGCGTACTCCTTGACGAGGTCCGCCTCGCCCCGCGCGCAGATGGAGTCGATCAGTTCGTCCGCGAACTTCTCGGTGTACGACCGCAGTTCGACCGGGTCGGCTTCCTCCAGCGCGCTGCCGACCATCGCGGCGCGCTCGCGGTGGCGTTCGCCGACGGTGTAGAGGATCGAGGGCTGGCCGCGGCCGATCATCGGCAGGTGCGGCCAGTCGGCGGGGATTTTCTCCCACTGGTTCCACAGCTCCGAGTCCCGGCTGAACAGCACGGGATCGCCGGTGACCTGATGCAGTTCGCGGTAGCCGAGCACCAGCCACGCCGGTACGTCCCCGTCGAGCAGCACCGGGGTCACCGGCCCGTGGTCGCGCCGCATTTCCCGGTACAGCCGGTCGGGTTCGGTCCTGAACCGGGCACCGCTGAGCGGGACATGGGCACTCACAGGGGCAACTCCTTGTGACGGGCGGGCACTTGGCCATCGTACGAACGCGGGCGCGGGCGCGAACTCCGGTAGCGGTGCTTCGCGTGTTCCACGAGTGCGATCAGCACCCGTTTGCTGGAACTCCGGGCGCGTGCGTCGCAGTGTACGAGCGGTACGTCGGGGTCGAGGTCGAGCGCGTCGCGGATGTCCTGCGGGGCGAAGTCCTGGCCGCCGAAGTCGTTGCGGGCCACGACGAAGGGGGTGCCGTGCTGTTCGAGGCGGTCGATGGCGTACCAGGAGTCGTCGAGGCGGCGGGTGTCGACGAGGACGACCGCGCCGAGCGCGCCGGTGAACAGCCGGTCCCAGAGGAACCAGAAACGTTCCTGGCCCGGCGCGCCGAACAGGTACAGCACGTTGCGGGCGTCGAGCGTGATGCGGCCGAAGTCGAAGGCGACGGTCGTCGCGTTCTTGTCGCGCACCGCGCTGACGTCGTCGAGGGCCTCGCCGGCCCGGGTCATCGTCTCCTCGGTACTGAGCGGACGTATCTCGCTCACCGAACGGACGAGCGTCGTCTTGCCGACGCCGAAGCCGCCGACGACCACGATCTTCAGCCCGTTGTCGGCGGAGGCGCGCAGGAGTGGCCGTGGGTCGGTTACTGCGGGGTCAGAGGTTGCGGAGTCCAACGAGCACCTGCTCCAGGATGTCGGGGTCGGTGATGGCGGTCCGGCGCGGATGGCGGGCGCTGACGAGGCCGGCGGCGAGGAGGTCGGCGAGCAGGACCCTGGTGATGCCCACCGGCAGCCGCAGCATGGCGGCGACCTCCACCACGGCCGTGGGACGCTCGGTGAGCCGCAGGATCGCCGCGTGCTCGGACTGCATCCCCAGCGCCGGATCGCACTCGGCGACGACCAGCGTCACCAGATCGAACGGGTTGTCGGGCGCGGAGCGGCTGCGCCCTCCGGTGAGGGTGTAGAGACGGTCGGGAGAATCGTCCCTTCCCGGACGGTTCGGACGGTTCCCCGGCTGTCCCGACGCTCTGCTCATGCCGTACGGGGCTGGGCCGTACGGGGCTGGGCGCGCAGGTGGTCCCCGATCTGCTCGACGAGTTCGCTCATGTTGTGGCCGACGAGCCCGGCGTCCGCGTCCTCGGCGGTGACGACGGCGATATGCGCGCCCTGGCCCGCCTCGACGATGAACAGGACGCCGCCGTAGAACTCCGTCATCGCGGAACGCACCCCTCCGCTGCCGTCCCCGAACTCCACGGACGCGCCGTGCGACAGCGACTGGATACCGGCGGCGATCGCGGCGAGCTGGTCCGCCTGGTCGACGGACAGCTCCGGCGTACGGCACAGCTTCAGGCCGTCCCGGGAGAGCACGAGCGCGTGCCGGGCACCCGGGGTGCGCTCCAGCAGGCCCTCGATGAGCCAGGCCAGCTTCTCGTCGGCGGTCGTCGGTCCGGGGCCGAGGCCAGTGCCGGTCATCAGGTGGGGTCGCCTTCCGGGTGGGAGGTGGGGGGAGAGGGCGCGGCTTCCGCCGGGGGCGCGGACGACGAGACGGACGAACGGGCGGACGACGAGGCGGACGAGGGAGCGGGTGCCGGCTCCGGGTTCGTGCTGCCCTGGAGGGCCGCCTGATCCGGCACGGTGCCGCGCAGGGCCTGCCGGAACGTCCCGAAACGTGCCACGCGCTCGCGCGTGTCGTCGGGCTCCGGGTCGGGCGGCGCGAGAGGGACGGTGAACCTCGGCCCGTCCGCTCGCACGTCACCCCGGGCACGCTCGGCCTCGGCGAGCGTACGGCCCCGGCGCCGCTTGGGGAGCAGGTCGTAGGGCTCCTCCGCGGAATGGCTCTCCGGGTGCGCCGGGGCATGGTCGGGGGACTCGTGGGTGGGCACGGGGTCCGGGTCCAGGTCGCTGGCGGGGGCGCGGGAGGCCGCGTACGACTGCTCGGCGTGGGGCTGTCCCTCGTACGGCTTCTCCGACGGCTTGTCCGCGTACGACTGCCCCGTGTACGGGTTCTGCGCGGCGGGCCCGTCGGCGTACGACTCCTCCGCGTAGGGCCGCTCCGTGTACGGGTTCTGCGCGGCGGGCCCGTCCGCGTACGCCTCCCCCGCGTACGACCCCTCCGGGAAAGCCTCCCCCGGGTACGGCCATTCCGGCTGCGCCTCCTCCGCGTACGACACCTGGGGGTGCTGTTCCAGTTCCTGTTCCTCGGAACGTGCTTCCCAGGGTTCGCCGGGCGTGGGTACCGGGGCCGCAGGCGTCTCCGGTACCGGCTGTGCCACCGGCGACGGCATCGGGAGCGGCTCCGCCGTCACCATGTCCCCGGCCAGGATGTCCTGCGGGATGAGCACCAGGACGCCGGTGCCGCCGCGTGCCGAGGGGCGGAAGGAGACCTTGAGACCGTACTTCCGGGCCAGCCGGCCGACGACGGAGAGACCGAGGCGGGTGCCGGTGAGTCCGCCGAGCCCGATGCCGTCGGCGCTCCGCCCGCTGCCCTTCCCCTTGCCGGGCTCCCCGGGCTCCCCGGGCTCCTGGTCACCGCCGGAGACGGCCCGTTCGGCGCGGCGCAGCTGAACCTCGCTCATGGCCAGGCCGCTGTCCTCCACGGACACGATGACCCCGGCGGGAACCTCCTCGACGTACACGTGGACCTCGGCGGTCGGCGGCGAGAAGTTCGCGGCGTTGTCGAGGATTTCGGCGAGCGCGTGCATGACGCCCTCGGCGGCGTGTCCGGCGACGGCGGCATCGCTGGCGGAGTGCACGCGCACGCGTTGGTACCCGCTGATGCGGCCCATGGCGCCGCGCAGGATCGACTCCATGACGATCGGCCGGGCCCAGCGGCGGCCGGAGCGGGCGCCCGAGAGGACGGCGATCGAGTCGGCGAGGCGGCCCGCCTGGGCGGTGCGGTGGTCGAGGTGGAGGAGGTCGGCGACGACGTCCTCGTCCGAGTGACGGTCCTCCATGGCGCGCAGGTCGGCGAGGGTGCTCGTGGCCAGCGCCTGCATACGTCCGGCCGCGTTGGCGGTCGCCGCGAGGGCCGCCGCCCGCTCCTGGTTGGCCTGGCACAGCTCTTCGGTGAGGCGGGCGTTGCCCTCGGTGAGGAGGGTGATCTCGTGGGCCTTGTCCTGCTGGAGGCGGGTGAACTCCTGGGCGGAGGCCTCGGTGAGGCGCGCGCGGTCGCGGGCGAGATCGGCGGACACGCGCGCGCGTTCCCGTTCCAGATCGGCGGTCAGGCCGGCCCGTACGTGGTTCAGCTCCTCGGTGAGACGGGTCCGGTCGTGCAGCAGGCGACCGGCGTCGTCGGTGACCGCGGCGAGCCGCTCGCGCAGCAGCCGGGAGGACCGGACGCCGTGGACGGCCACGCCGACGGCCACGCTCAGTAGCAGCGCGGCGAACGCCCCGCCCAGGGTGAGCGGGCCGCGCGCCTCGTCCGGCGCCCGGGCGACCGCGCCGGCCACCGCGAGCGCGGCGAGTACGGCGGTGAGCAGCGGGGCGGGCAGGAGGGTGCGGTAGGCGGGGCGTTCGCCGGGCTGGCGGGGCGCGGTCATCAAGCGGTCCTCGGTCGGTTCCTCGGCTGGGTCCTCGGTGGTGCTGCCTGGGCCGTGGTCGGCCCTGCGGGGGTGCCGGTGTGATCGGTTCGTGAGCGGGAGGTGACTGATGGTGCTCAACTCGCCGCAACTATAGGGGAGTTAGTGATCGAATTAGCGGTGTTTCGGTTCGGTCCCCACAAACCGTCCACGTTTCCCGCTCTGCCCGGACGGTCACTGTCAGTGGTGGGATGCATGCTGGTGTCATGACGGATCTTCGGCCGCTGCAGGCGGAACTGCGGGGTGCCGTCCGGGGCGAGGTCGGTTTCGACGCCATGTCCCGGGCGCTGAACACCATGGACGCGTCGAACTACCGGCGCGTCCCCCTCGGCGTGGTCGCCCCGCGCGACGCGGACGACGTGGCCGCGGCCCTCGCCGTCTGCCGGGCGCACGGCGTGCCGGTCGTCGCGCGCGGCGGCGGCACGTCGATCGCGGGCCAGGCGACCGGCACGGGGGTCGTTCTGGACTTCACCAGGCACATGAATCAACTCCTCTCCCTGAACCACGAGGAACAGACGGCGGTCGTTCAGCCGGGCCTGGTCCTCGACCGCCTCCAGGAGGCCGCAGCCCCGCACGGACTGCGTTTCGGCCCCGACCCGTCGACGCACGGCCGCTGCACGCTCGGCGGCATGATCGGCAACAACTCATGCGGCGCCCACTCCGTGGCCTGGGGCACGACCGCGGACAGCGTGCGCGAGCTGACGGTCATCCGCGCGCGCGGCGACCGCCTCCTCCTGGGCCGGGACTGGGCGGGCGCCCCGGAAGGCCTGCGGCGTCTGGCGGAGGAAGAGTCGGCCCGCCTGCGCACGGGCTTCCCGGACCTCCCCCGCCGCATTTCCGGGTACGCGCTGGACGCACTCCTCCCGGAGAAGGGCGCGGACGTCGCCCGCTCCTTCTGCGGCTCGGAAGGCACCCTGGGGATCGTCACGGAGGCGGTCGTACGGCTTGTCGGGGCCCCACGCGCGTGTGCGCTGGCCGTGCTGGCGTACGCCGACGAGAGCGCGGCGGCGGAGG
This sequence comes from Streptomyces sp. ADMS, assembly GCF_033441795.1. Lineage (NCBI taxonomy): Bacteria > Bacillati > Actinomycetota > Actinomycetes > Kitasatosporales > Streptomycetaceae > Streptomyces > Streptomyces sp. ADMS. Next base: position 18,875 of record NZ_JAVFVX010000111.1, read on the forward strand.
CGGCGGCGGGCCTGCTGCCGTACGGGCCACTGACGGTCGAGGGCATGGCCGCCGACCTGGTCCGCTCCGCCACGGACCTCCCCCGGGGCGGCGCCTGGCTGTTCGTGGAGACGGAGGGCGCGGACCCGGCACAGGCACGCGCGCGTGCGGACGCGATCGTGCGCGCGGCGGACGTCACGAACGCCCTCGTGGTGTCCGACCCGGCCGGCCAACGCGCGCTGTGGCGCGTCCGGGAGGACGCGAGCGGCACGGCGACGAGGATGCCGGACGGCACGGAGGCCTGGCCCGGCTGGGAGGACTGCGCGGTACCTCCGCTCCGGCTGGGCGCGTACCTCAGGGACTTCAGAGGGCTGCTGCGGGACCACGGCCTACGAGGCACGCCGTACGGCCACTTCGGCGACGGCTGCATCCACGTACGCATCGACTTCGACCTGCGGACGGCGCCGGGCGTGGCCCGTTTCCGCCGCTTCTCGGAGGAGCTGGCGGAGCTGGTGGTGGCACACGGCGGCTCCCTCTCGGGCGAACACGGCGACGGCCAGGCCCGAGCGGAACTGCTCCCGAAGATGTACGCCCCCGAGGTGATCGCCCTCTTCGAGCGCACGAAGGCCCTCTGGGATCCGGACGACCTCCTGAACCCCGGCATGCTGGTCCGCCCCGCCCGCCTCGACGAGAACCTCCGCTTCGCGGTCCTCCCCCGCGAGCCGGTGGACGTGGCCTTCGGCTACCCGGCGGACGGCGGGAACTTCTCGGCGGCGGTGAGCAGGTGCGTGGGGGTGGCCAAGTGCCGTACACCGGGCGGTGGTTCGGGGAGCGGCGGAGGTGCGGATGTGATGTGCCCGTCCTTCCGGGTGACGGGGGAGGAGGCGCACTCCACGCGCGGGCGGGCCCGGCTGCTGCACGAGATGCTCGCGGGCGAGGTGATCACGGACGGCTGGCGCTCGGAGGAGGTCCGGGACGCCCTGGACCTGTGCCTCTCCTGCAAGGGCTGCCGCTCGGACTGCCCGGTCGGGGTCGACATGGCCACGTACAAGGCGGAGTTCCTCCACCACCACTGGTCCGGCCGACTGCGCCCGGCGGCGCACTATGCGATGGGTTGGCTGCCGGTGTGGCTGGGGGCTGTCGCTCGTACGCGTACGGCGCGGGTGGTCAACTCCCTCGCCTCGGTGGGCGTGTTGGCGACGGTGGCGAAACGGCTGGGGGGAATCGCGCCCGAGCGGGAGATCCCGGCTGTGGCGGGGGAGACGTTCAGCCGGTGGTGGGGGAGGAAGAGGGCGGCGCGGGGCGGCGGAGGCCGACCGGTGGTCCTCTGGCCCGACACCTTCACGGAGCACTTGACGCCGTTGGTGGGGCAGGCGGCCGTACGTGTACTGGAGGCGGCGGGCCTGGACGTGACGCTGGCGCCGGCCGGTCGAACCCGCACCCGGGTCTGCTGCGGCCTGACGTACATCTCGACGGGCCAACTGGACCGAGCCCGCAAGGTGTTGCGCCGCACGCTCGACGTCATGGAACCGGTTCTGGACGCGGGCACCCCGGTGGCGGTCCTGGAACCGAGCTGCGCGGCGGCCCTCCGCGCGGACCTGCCGGAGTTGCTGCCTGCCGACCCACGCGCGCGACGCCTCGCGGACGCGGTCCTCACCTTCGCGGAGACTCTGGAGCACCACGCCCCTGACTGGACCCCGCCCCGCGTGGACCGCCCGGCAACGGGCCAGACCCACTGCCACCAGCACGCGGTACTGGGCGACGCGGCGGACCGCCGCCTGCGTACGGCGGCGGGCCTGACGGGTGAACTGGCGGGCGGCTGCTGCGGCCTGGCCGGCAACTTCGGCTTCGAGCAGGGCCACTACGAGGTGTCGACGGCCTGCGCGGAGGAACGGCTGCTGCCGGCGGTACGGGAAGCGGGCGAGGGGGCGGTGGTGCTGGCGGACGGGTTCTCCTGCCGGACGCAGCTTCAGCAACTGGCGGGGGTGAGGGGGCGGCATCTGGCGGAGGTGCTGGCGGAGGGGCTGGAACTGGAACTGGAGGGGGACGGGCGGGAACGGTGACCCGCACACGAGCGGTCTGGCAGTCATGGGCGACGTCGTTGTCAGTGGTGTCGTGCATGATCGGCGCGTCAGTTCTTCCAACGGGATGCGGGATGGGGAAAGCGTTATGCCGATCACAACCCAGCAGGTGGCAGGGCACGCGTTTCTGCGGCAGATGTACGCGGACTCGTACTACCCCGATCACGTCGTCGACCAGGGCAGGGCGATCCTGCTGCGCCTGTGCGAGCGGATCGAGGCTGAACAACCGTCGGATCTGGCGGCCTTGTACGCGCTCACGCAGGCCGCGACGGAGGAGTTCAACCTCCTTGAGGCGGCGTTCGAGGCAGCCGGGAGTGAGATCGAGACGGTTGCGCGCGAAGTGATCGCCGAGGACTTCTGGTTTGTCGCGTCGGCATACGGGTTCACGGACGCGGATGTGGAGGAGCTGATCGCCACCCGGGACTGGTGAGCCCGACCAGGACGACCCTGCCTGGTCCGCGCCCGTCGCCGTCCTTGCAGAAGGCGGCTACGACGTCGTCCGCCGCCTCATCGCCTGGTCGGCCGCCCGCAACTTCCCCGGAAGGCCAACCCAGCAGGCCAGCACCTTCTGCACAACGCTCAGTTCAACCGGTGCAGCCGTTGCCCCCGGCTCTCGGCCACGCGGAGCGCATCCCGGAGGGCCTCCGTCAACCGCTCGGCGAGGAAGCGGAGTTCGCCGCGTGGAGTGCCCGGGAGTAGCTCGTTGGCGTGGGCGAGGAGCTCGGCGCCCATCCCGAGTTGGACGGCCTCCGTCGCGTCGGCCAGGCGGGATACGGGGCCGCCGTGGTCGTCGGTGATCAGGAAGCACGCCTTGCCCTCGGCGCCGGACCAGGGCAACAGGCGAGGCCCGGAAGGTAGTACAGGCGACTCCGTTGCCTCCGGTTCCGCTCCCATCAGGCGACCTCCATCCCGTGGATCCAGTACGGGCCGGGCATGTCCAGCCCCAGGGTGGACATGGCCAACTCCCGGCGGCGCAGCCGTTGTTCATGAGCGGTGAGGTACGGGCGTACGGACCTGGTGGCGGTGCCGTCGAGAGGGGCGTGGGCGTCCAGGCCGTACGGGCTGCGGTGGGTGGGGAGTGTGGTTCGGACGGCCGGTGGAGAGGTGGGTACGAGAGGGACGGGCGGGCGGGTGCGGCGGTGCGTGCCGCGTGGGGTGAGCAGAGTGCTCACCCAGGCGATGAGGCGGTCGATAGGGTCTTTCACTGTCATCAGCTCCGTTCAAGTTGACTGGTGGCCATGCCCCCGGACGGCTTGCTCCCGTTGCGGGGGTCCTGCGTAGCCCACGGTACGTGAAGCATTCTAGGCATGCTAGGGGTTCCCTGCATCGCACAATGGTCTAGGTATACGCATCCTGGAACGGTGATCGAATTTGTTCCCGACATCCCGCGCTGGCGCCAGGTTGCCGAGGTGGTGCGAGGTCGCATCGCCGACGGCACGTATGCCCCGCGTACGCGTGTCCCCTCCGTCGTGCAGCTCACCGAGGAGTTCGGGATCGCCAACGCGACCGCACACAAGGTGCTCCGTGCGTTGCGGGAGGAAGGGCTTACGTATACCGAGCCGGGACTCGGCTCCTTCGTTGCCAAGCGCCCCGAGGTGTAATGCGTCGCCCTGTGGTAGGCAGGGCCGATGATCGGTCGGCTTCCCCTCGATGAACAACTCCGTTCTCTGCGCGAGGTGTTGTCCCGCAACGACGTGTTGGTGGAGGTGCTGGCCCGCACCTCGACGCTGGATCTGCCCGGGTGGTACGTGACAGCCGGGTGCCTGTTCCAGACCGTGTGGAACGTGGTCACGGACAGGCCGCCGACCCACGGAATCAAGGACTACGACGTCTTCTACTTCGACGACGGTGATCTGTCCTGGGAGGCGGAGGACAGGGCGATCCAAGCCGGGCGCGAGGTCTTCGCCGGCCTGCCCGCAGAGGTCGAGATCCGTAACGAGGCCCGGGTGCACCTCTGGTACGAGGAGAAGTTCGGCGTCCCATGCCCGCCGCACCCATCCACCGAGGCGGCGATCGACAGCTTCGCGGCGACGACGTGCTGTCTGGGTGTACGCCTGGAACGGGGCGGCCGGTGGCGGGTGTACGCACCGCACGGGCTGTCGGACGTGTTCAACCTCGTCGTCCGGCCGAACCCGGTGCTTGCTCCAAGGGCCGTCTACGAGGCGAAGGCGGCTCGGTGGCGGGAGCAGTGGCCCGAGTTGACCGTGCTGGACTGGCCTCGGTCGAGGGGATCACGGGACGGGCGGAGTTGATCTCCTGGGGTGACAGGCCACGCCCGATGGAGGAGCCCGGCTCGCGCTACTCCGTATCCAGCCCATCAGCCGCGCCGAGCATCTGGCGAAGTCGCGGCCCGGCTCTCTGTCAGTCACAGGTGACCTCCGGGGGCTCGACCGGGCCGGAATCCTAACTGGCCGGGGCGGTGAGCTCGCGGTGCAGATCCTTGTCGGCGTGAATGACTCGACTTTCGTCATTCTGACCAACCGTCATGCCAAGTCTGTGCTGGCTGCGGCCCATGCGTGCTGGACGGCGCGGATTTCGGTATCGGTGGGCTGACCGGTGTCGATGGGTATAAATCGGGCCGCGATGATCGTCCGGCGGAGCTTGGTCGAGATCCACGCGGGATCCTCCGTACCGGGCCCAGTCGTGGGTGAGCAGGGATGCGGGTACGGTCGGGTCCGGAAGCATCGGCGGGTCCCTCACAGCAGGCGACGCAAGCACCGC
>NZ_JAVFVX010000112.1:0-23066 GCF_033441795.1 Streptomyces sp. ADMS
AACTGCAACGCGGCGGCCGCAAGGTCGCCATGGTCGGCGACGGCGTCAACGACGCACCCGCCCTGGCACAGGCAGACCTCGGCATCGCCATCGGCGCCGGCACCGACGTGGCCATCGAGACCGCGGACCTCGTCCTGATGCGCTCCGACCCCCTCGACGTGCCGACCGCGCTGCGCATCGGCCGCGGCACCCTGCGCAAGATGCGGCAGAACCTCGGCTGGGCCATCGGCTACAACGCCATCGCGCTGCCGATCGCGGCGGGCGTCTTCGAGCCCGCGCTCGGCCTGGTGCTGCGGCCGGAGATCGCCGCGCTGTCCATGTCCGGGTCCAGCATCATCGTCGCCGTCAACGCCCTCGCCCTCAAACGCCTCCGCCTTCCCGGCGCGGCACCGCCGCCCCCCGACCAACCCCCCAGCGTCCCAGCGGCCCTCGGCGTTCGCGCACCCGGATGACCGACACCGCCTCTCAACCCCCCTCCCCGAAGTCGGCCCGCTCCACCGCCTCGGCGGTGTCCACCCCGAGCAGGCCGCATCGCTGGAGCCTCTCCGCCCCCTCTCCGCCCCGAGTTGTTCGGCCGCCGCTGACCCTCCTCCGTGTGCTCCTGCGATGGCGCCCTTCCGCCCAGCGCTCGCTTCCAGGGTTCAGCGGCTCCTCAGCCACCGAGAGGGGCTGTCGGCGACTCCGGTCGGACAGCGTGCCCGTAAGGCCGGTCAGCCACGGTCAACAGCGGTACGATCCTGCACCTTCGGGCGCCGCGCCCGGCCATATATGCCCAGGCCAGAAGCTATCCGACCGCCCAAGCGCCGTAGCTTGCCAAGCTGAGAGTGCGAGTTCGGTTCTCGTCACCCGCTCCATGTGCAGCCCCAGGTCAGTGACCTGGGGCTGGTCTTGTTCAGTCGGAAAACCCTTGCTGCGTCTACGAGTACTCCCGCACCCCGGGCCTGGGCACGCAGAGGGCACGCGCGCCTGGAGAGGGCGTTTCTATCGCGTCGCAGCGTGGCGCTGACCTTAACTTTCCTGGGAAGAAGCGACCTGAGGTTTGTCTGTTGTCCGGTCCAGTTCGAGGTCAGTGCGCCTCCACCTGCCCTGACTGAGCGCTGCGCGTGAAGTGCAGTGTGTATCCGCGCGCCGTCCGTGGCTGGTCGAGCCCACGCGGCTGCGCCGCATGCTGTCACGGCCCCGTGCCCCTTCGGGGGCGCTGTACCGCACCGGACTTCGTCGATTCCGCCTAGTCCATGCGACCGCCGCGGCGCAGTGCGCGGGTGCACCAGCCGATGATCGCGGCGTTGACCGCTGCCCCGAGAGCGACGGCGATGACGGCCATGACGTTGTTGTCCGGCAGCACGAGTATCACGAGGCTGGCGGGAGCGGTGGCAAGGAGCGGGATGACGCCTGCCATGGACTCGTCCGAGCTGTCGCTGATGGTCACCACCACTGCCCACACGAGCAGGACGGCACAGACGCCGAGGTAGGCGAGGCCGACGACGCCGACGTGGTCGCGCAGTCGGCGGGGGACGGATCGGCCGGAATCGGTATCGGTATCGGTATCGGTACCGGTCATGGGGATGGACTCCTTGGTTGCGTCGCGGTGTTCGGTCGCGGTGTTCGGTCGCGGTGGTCAGAGGTGGGTGCCGGGCGGGTTCGGGCGGGCGAGGCCGAGGTCGTACGCGAGGATCGTCGCCTGTACGCGGTCGCGCAGGCCGAGCTTGCGGAGCAGCGCGTTCACGTGGGACTTCACGGTGCCTACGGTGATGCCGAGTTGCTCGGCGATCTCCGTGTTGGTGAGTCCGGCCGCGACCAGGGTGAGGACGCCCCGCTGGCTGCCGGTCAGGCTGTCCAGTTCGGGGGAGCTCCCGGCCGGGACCGCGGCGGGTGGTCCGGACGCGTAGTGGCCGATGAGGCGGCGGGTCGCGGACGGGGCGAGTACGCTCTCGCCGGCCGCCACCTCCCGGATGCCCTGCAGTAGCTGGGAGGGGTGTACGTCCTTGAGGAGGAAGCCCGAGGCGCCGGCGCGCAGCGCGTCGAAGACGTACGCGTCGAGGTCGAAGGTGGTCAGGACGAGGACGCGGGGCGCGTTCTCCCGTCCGGTGATGATGCGGGTGGCGGCGATGCCGTCCAGTTCGGGCATGCGTACGTCCATGACGACCACGTCGGGAGCCAGCTCTTCGGCCAGCCGCACGGCGACGGCGCCGTCGGCGGCCTCGCCGACGACCGTCATGTCCTCCTCGGCGTCGATCACGGCGGCGAACCCCGCCCGTACGATGCCCTGGTCGTCGACGACCAGCACGTTGAGGCTCATCGATGTCTCTCCTCGTTGTCCGGCGCGACGGCGAGTGGCAGCCGGAGGCGGACCGTCCCCTGCGGGCCGGTGGTCACGGTGCCGCCGAGCGCCGCGACCCGCGTGGTCAGCCGCTCCCGTACGGCCAAGGCGGCGGCGCGGGGCACCCCAGTGGCCGTGAGCGTCAACGTATCGTTGTCCACGTCGAGTTCGAGCATCGCGGGCTCCTCGCCGCCGGCCGCGAGCACCGTCTCGGCGGCGCGGTAGGCGGCCAGGTCGACGGCGGTGGGCAGTCGTTCCGGTACGCGGTCGGTCAGCCGTATCTCGATGTCCCGGCCGGTGGCCCGGAGCTGGTGGGCGAGCAGGTCGAGCGCCTGGAGGGTGGGCTGCGGCCGTAGTTCGGGCCCTGTCTCGCCCTCCCGGACGGTGTCGAGCAGGGTGCGCATCGCGGCCAGTGCCTCGCGGGCGCGGGTCGCTGTCGCGTCGAGCCGGCCTGCCTCCGCCTCGGTGACCATGTCGGCGGTGCGGGCCAGTACCGTGGTTTCGAGACCGGCGGCGATGCGGCGGCGCTCGGTCCAGGCGTCGCGGACGGCCTCCTCGGTCCAGGCGGCGACGCGTTCGTCGTGGGCGCGGCGGTCGGCCTGTCGGCGCCGGGCGCGGTGGCGTCCGGTCAGGTGAGCCGCGGCGCCTGTGAGGGTCGCGCCGACCGTGGTTCCCGCGATGACCGTCCAGGTGGGAGCGGCCGTACCTCGGTCCAGAACCGCGGTGGTGGCGGCCGCGGCGTGTACCAGCACCGTGAGGAGAACGGTCGTGACGTGGCCGCGGGCCGGTGGGGGCTGGTCGCTCCCCCGCTCATGAGGGACCCCCCTCGCGGCGGAGCCGCGTCTCGATACAGCTCCGCTCCCCATTCGGGGCGTTGCGGTTCGGGTCGGTTCCATCGCGAGGGCCGCGCACGTGGCCAAAAGACTCAGCGCGGGCGGGAGGAGGACGGGGCCGCTGTAGTTCCCCACCGCCATCGCCACCGGCCACAACAGCGCCAGCCCCAGCAGCATCCCGTACGCCGTCCGCGGGGCCCTCCGCAGCCACAGCAGGGCCACCGCCTGGCCCGCCGCCAGCAGGGCGAAGAAGACACCCGCGGATACCCGCGTCGCGCTCGACGCGTCCTCGGCCCGGATGACCAGCACGGGCAGCAGCGGCTGCAGGACCAGGCCCGCCGCCGCCACCACCTGCGCCACGCGGTAGGACCTCGGCGCCGACGGCTCCACCGTCGCGGCCGTCCGGCCCGGCAGTACCGCCCGTACCTCCCAACCGCCCTCCGCCGTCGGGCCGCTGTGCACCGTGCCGCCCGCTTCCCGTGCCCGGGAGCGCAGGAAGCCCTGCCCGCGGCCGCCGCCGAGTCCCGCACCGTGCGCAACCGCGCCGGCCGGCGGGGCCGTGCTCGTGACCACGACGTCGGTGCGGGTGTCGCCGTACCGGCACAGCACCCTCGTGTGCGCGCCGGGGGCATACCGTGCCACGTTGGTCAGCGCCTCGCGCACGATCCCGTACGCCGCGTCCGCGACGGCGCCGTCCGGCAGGGGGTCGATCTCGCAGTCCACCTGCTGGTCCAGGCGCCGGAACCCGGCGGCCAGGTCCAGCAGCCGTTCCTCCGGTGACGGCACGCTCCCGCGGGAGGGCGCCGGCGCTCGTACCGCGCCGAGCGCGCGGGTGACCTCGCGGCCGGTCTCTGCCGCGAACTCCAGTGCCTCCTCGGCCAGTTCGGGACGGCGGTCGCGCAGCCCGAGGGCCGCTCCCGCCGTGACCACCACGGCCGTCAGATGGTGGGCGCTGACGTCGTGCAACTCCCGTTCCATACGGCGCCGTTCGACCGCCGGGAGCCGGTGGCGCTCGGACTCGGCCCGCTTCAGCAGTTGTCCGGCTGTTCGCCGTGCGCGACGGGTCCGCCGTACGAGCAGGCCGGCGCCGCACGCGGCGGCGTACAGCAGAGCGGTCAGGACGAGGTCGAGCCCGTCGCGGTCGCTGAGCCCGTGCAGGCTGATGCCCTGCAGGAGCTGCCAGGCGGCGAGCGCCACCACGCACAGCACGGCGGTGAAGGCGTCGCGTTCGGTCGCCACGGTGAACAGAGCCAGCGCGACACCCGCGGTCCCGAGCACCGCCATCGCCCCGGCGGGCAGCGGTCCGGCACCCAGCGCGCAGGCGGCGGCGACCACGACGAGGGTGGCCACCGGGCGGGTACGGCGCAGGGCGAGCGCGGCCGTCACCACTCCGGCGACCAGGGCCGCCACGAGAAGGGAGGCCATGGTGGGGGCCGGGACGGCCCCGCGCACCAGCGGCGCCCCGGGCCACACCACGGCCTGGGCGCAGATCAGCAGGACCGGGAACAGCCGGTCGTCGGTTCGGTTCATGGCGGATCAAGGCTATGGCCGCAGGTGAGCGGCCCGACTCCGGCTGGAGGCGGATTCCGGTCTCTAACCTGGGTTGCAGAGTCTCTACCTGTGGTTCGAGGCGCCAATCGTCCCGCAGCGCGAGGACGGCGCCATGCCCCGGCCATAGGCTCGATCACGTCGAGAACGCGGTCGGCCACCGCCTCTACGACCACTTCCAAGACCGGCTCCGCCAGCGGTTCTTCCACGCTCTTCCGCGTATCCAGCCCAACTCTCCAACCAGTTCAAGGGGATCACCCATGTCCAAGCGCATTCTCTTCTCGTCACTCGTCGGCGCCGTCGCCCTCGGCGGAGTGGCCGCCGGCGGCCTCGCCCTGGCCTCGGCCCCCACGGAGCCGACCCTGGAGCACGGCTCGGCTCGCTACACGGTTCCGTCCGACGGCAGCGCGGGCTCGCTCACCTACACCGTGGACGTGAGCGACGACTCAGGCATCCGGAGCCTCAAGGTCCTTGCCTGGCCCGCGAGTTCGAAGCTCGACCCGACCGCGGCGGAGCTTCGCTCGGCGGATGAGAGCGCCAAGTGCCGGAGCACCTCGGACGAGACCACCCGCTGCACCTACGGGGAGAAGGTCACGAAGCAGGAGGCGGCCGACCTGGCCAAGGGCACCTGGTACGTCTCGGTACTGGCGACGGCCAAGGACGGGGGCACGACGTTCGTGCCCCGCGCCGCCACGTTCGACGTCGCACGCTGACGCGCCGGTCGAACCGTCGTTCAGTGAGGCGGTCTGCCGGAAGCGCGGCTTCCGGCAGACCGATCCTTGCTGGTGGGCCGACTCTCCGCGGTGCCGGACTTCACGGCGCACACGTCTTTCCGGACCCTCACCCCACCACTCGCCCAGAACGGATTTCTTCCGCGGCGCACGCTCCGCCGCCAACAGCGCACAACAACGAGAACCTGCGCCCGCTCCTGGCACGGGTACCGGTCGACTACCGGGCCTGCGACCGGGCGGACAGGTCCAGGACATGCTTTCCCGCCGTCCACCCCAGGCCGGTGGGATGGCCACAGATGACCCGCGCGAACCACCTGGCCGCGGTTGATCAGAACGGCAAAGCCGAAGGGCCGTGCACTCGTGAGAACTCCCCGGGCCGGCCGTCAGGACCAGCCGAACCAGGAGCAGAACCCGTTCGCACACGCGCTCCGCCTACGGCCTGTTCCAGGTTCCCCGCATGTGCGCTGTCACGTCCTCCCGAAGACGGCCGTGACGTCTCGTACGCGTACCGATTCGTGCACATGACGGGTGGCCGGTGCCGTGGATCAGCAGCAGCCGCCCGCGGCGACCGGTTCCTTCGAGCCGGTGGCGGTGGCGGTGCCGGTGGCGGTGGCGGTCTCGGCCGCGCCGGCGCAGCAGGTGCTGCCCTGTTGCCTGGCCAGGGAGTCGGCGTCGGCCTTGACGACGTACACCTCCCAGGGTTCCTGGCCGGGGCCGTGGACCCAGACCTTGTCCTGGAGGGCGTAGCAGCACGTGGTGTCGTTCTCCACGGCGGTGGCCAGGCCGGCCTCGCCCAGGCGGGCGGTGGCGGCGTGCACCGCCTCGGTCGTCCCGACCTCCACCCCGAGGTGGTCCATACGCGTTGCCTCGTCCGCGCTGCCTTCGATGAGGACGAGCTTGAGCGGGGGTTCGGTGATGGCGAAGTTGGCGTAGCCGTCGCGGAGTTTGGCGGGCTCCGTGTCGAAGAGCTTGCTGTAGAAGGCGACGGACGCGGCGAGGTCGGGGACGCGGAGGGCGAGCTGTACGCGGGATGTCATGGCGAACCTCCTGTGGTGGGTGGGGTGTTCAGCAGCTGGCGGAGGTGGCGGCCGGGGCGCCGATGCCGATCTGCAGGGTGGCCGGAGCCGCGCAGCAGCCGCCGCCTTCGCTGCTCTGGGCGGCCTCGGGGTCGTCGAACAGGCCCGCGCCGCCGCACACGCCGGTCTCCGGGAGGGTCAACTCGACGCGCTCGGCCGCCTCCTGGTCGCCGGCGAGCGCCGCCGCGATCGAGCGGACCTGCTCGTAGCCGGTCATGGCGAGGAACGTGGGGGCGCGGCCGTAGGACTTCATGCCGGCCAGGTAGACGCCCTGGTCCGGGTGGGAGAGTTCCTTCACGCCGTGCGGGTAGACCGTGCCGCAGGAATGGACGTTCGGGTCGATCAGCGGGGCCAGCGCGGTCGGGGCCTGGAGGCGGTCGTCGAGGCCGAGGCGGACCTCGGAGAGGAAGGAGAGGTCCGGGCGGAAGCCGGTCAGGACGATGACCTCGTCGACCGGGTCCAGCCGGCGACCGTCCTCGGCGATCAGAACGACTCGGCCGTCGGCATCGCGCTCGACGGCCTCGGTGCGGAAACCGGTGGCCGCACTCGCGTGGCCGCTTTCGACAGCTGCCTTGGCGCGCAGGCCGAGGGCGCCGCGGGCCGGAAGCTCGTCGGCCTCGCCGCCGCCGTACGTGTTCGCACTGATGCCCCGCCGCAGGATCCATACCGCGTGCGTCCCGTCCTCGCCCTTCGCCAGGTCGGCCAGGCAGGCGAGGGCGGTGAAGGCGGAGGCGCCGGAGCCGACGACCGCGGTGCGCCTGCCCGCGTACCGGGCGCGTACGGCCGGGTCGCCCAGGTCCGGGACACGGTAGGAGATGCGGTCGGCCGCCGTCTTCTCGCCGAGGGCGGGCAGGCCGTTCGCGCCCAGCGGGGCGGGGCCGGACCAGGTGCCGGAAGCGTCGACGACCGCGCCGGCGGTGATGCGCTCCTCGCGGCCGTCCGCTGTGCGGATGTGCACGGTGAAGGGCTGCTCGTCGCGGCCCGCGTCGACGACGCGGTCGCGGCCGGCGCGGGCGACACCCGTCACCTGCGCGCCGTAACGGACCCTCTCGCCGAGCACGTCGGCCAGCGGCTGGAGGTACTGCTCGGCCCAGTCGCCGCCGGTGGGGTACGTGGCGGAGTCCGGGCGCACCCAGCCGGTCGGGGCCAGCAGCTTCTCGGCGGCGGGGTCGACGACCTCACCCCAGGTGGAGAACAGCCGCACGTGCGACCACTCCCGCACCGCGCTGCCCGCGGTCGGGCCGGCCTCCAGGACCAGCGGTTCGAGGCCGCGCTCGACGAGGCGGGCGGCGGCGGCCAGGCCGACAGGCCCGGCTCCGACGACCACGACGGGCAGCTGGTCGGTGGTGGGCACGCTGCTGGTGGACACGGCCACTGGACTTCCCCTTTGCTTCGACATCTGTCGATCCCTTGCGCCGCCAGCATGCCACCTGATTCGACAAACGTCAACATAGACGTTTGTCGAATTTAAAGGATCGCCCGTGGAGCTCGTCGATGCCGCAGCGATCGGGGGTGGCCGGTCCGGTCATCGACGACGGCCGGTACCCGGCCGCACTGGTTTGACGTGTGTCAACATAGACGCATGTCGAACGTCAAGGCGCTGCCGCTGCTGGAACCCGAGGCCCACGAGGCCGTGGTGCCGTGCTGCCCGCCGCTGACCGAGCGGCCGTTCACCGCCGAGGAGGCCGAGCGGACCGCCCGGATGTTCAAGGCCCTCGGCGATCCTGTCCGGCTGCGGCTGTTCTCGGCGGTCGCCTCGCACGAGGGCGGCGAGGCGTGCGTGTGCGACATCTCCGACGTCGGCGTCTCCCAGCCGACCGTCTCCCACCACCTGAAGAAGCTCAGGGAAGCCGGGCTGCTCACCTCCGAGCGACGCGGGACCTGGGTGTACTACCGGGTCGAGCCGTCGGTGCTGGCAGCCATGGGGAAGATGCTCGGCAATCCGGGCTGACGGGCGCGTACGGCCGCCGGCAACACACCCGGCGGCGGGTGACGGTCACACGCCGGTGGCATCCATCACGGCGCCGAGGCCGGCGAACCCGAACCGGTCGCCGTGCGCGTACCGCCCTCCCCGTCCAACACCTCCGGGGTCCCCCGACCGTCCTGGACGACAAGCAGACCACGCGGATACCGGGCACCCGGCGGGGCGCTGAGCACTGCGACCCCGTCGCACTCCCCGGATCGGATCCCCTGCCCCGCTTCCCCCACGCACGAGCATGACGTGGCGTGGCGTCAGCTCGCCGCCTTCGACGGGTCGAGGATCTCGCGGACCCGGCGCAGGCCGTCCAGGTTCAGGGAGTACCAGACCCAGGTCCCGCGGCGCTCTCGGTTCAGCAGCCCGGCCTCGCTCATGACCTTCAGATGATGGCTGACGGTCGGCTGCCGGAAGCCCAGGCACTCGGTCAGATCGCAGACGCACACCTCACCGGCGGGCGCGCCCTCGATGATCCGGAGGATCTGCAGGCGCGTGGGGTCGGCGATGGCCTTGAGCATGGCGGCAAGCCGCTCGGCCTCGTCCCGGTCGATCAGCAGGCACGCCAGGGCAGGCGTGCACGTGTCCGTTCCCGCCTCGTCGGCCACGGCCCCCGACGTGCCATATGTAGTGACAGCCATCTATTCACCATATGCGCCCAGCAGGCGCGCTCTGGCGTTCGAAGGGCACCCGAGCGGCATGTTCACCTGGCGTTCACCTTTGCGCGCGGCTATGCAAGACATAGACAAATACCTATGATGCCTGGAAGGGGCAGGGAGCCGCCTGTCCGAGAAGGAGTCGGCTAATGGACGAGCAAACCCCTCTCGGCCGAGGACGCCCAGCAGCTCCCCTCTTGCGGGACGTCAACCCCGTACTGGAGCGCATTACTCGAAGGCTGGCCGCACGGCACAGCAGCGCCTTCTCCCCGGAAACGGTCGAGAACTACGTCGAGGAATGCTCCTGGATGCTGTCGGCCAAAGCTCGCGTGGGGCATCATCTCCCGGTCCTGGTGGAGCGGTTCGCCGACCAGCGGCTCGGCGCCCTGGCCCGCGGCAGGGGCCTGTCGCCCAAGCCCGTGCCGGAGGTGCTGTTCGTGTGCACCGAGAACGCCGGCCGCTCACAGCTCGCGGCGGCACTCATGCGCCATCGGTCGGGTGACGCGATCCGCGTCCTGACCGCCGGTTCCGCACCCGGCGCGGAGATCGCCCCGGTGGTTCTGCGGCTGCTCGCCGAGCAGGGGCTGGACTTCGCCGACGAGTTCCCCAAGCCGCTGACCACGGAGGCCGTCACCGCCGCCGACGTCGTCGTCACCCTGGGCTGCGGAGACGCCTGCCCCGTGCGGCCCGGGCGCCGCTACCTCGACTGGGAGCTGCCGGAACTGAGCGGCCTCGACATCGAGACCGCGCGCTCGGTGCGGGACGCGCTGGCCGCCCGTATCGACGTACTGGCCCGTGAACTGTTGCCAGCAGAGGTACACCGGACGTGAGTTGCCCAGGTGAACCGGCCGGCGGGGCACCGCCATGCAGCCCGCCGGCCGGCGTTTGTGGATGCGCCCCGGTGAGGCACAGGGAGATCGGCGTCCGGACCTCGGCCAGGTCGGCCGAGGTGCTGATCTCGCTCGGCGTGTGCGCGTCGGTGGTGAGGTCAGCCGCTGTGCCTGGCCTGCGGGCAGGTGGCGTACGCGGACCTTCCCCGGGTACCACGCGGCTCGCGGTGGTAGAGCGTGCCGAGCACGGGGACGTGGTGCCGTCCGTGCACCGTGCCCCACCGGGGGTACCGCCTGCCCACACCGGCAGGTCGAGGTACGCGTCCTCGTCGTCCTCCTCGGCCGCCGCACACTCCGTTCCCGATGTCCGCCGGCCGGCCCCTACTCCGGGGAGCCCGGTGGTGACGACGACGTCGCGCTCCCCTTGGGCTCGCACTCCAACCGGTACCCCATGCCGCGGATGGCGTCTATGGTGCAGCAGCTGCCCCCCTCCTCACGCAACCTGGTGCGCACCCGCCGCACGTGCACGGTGAGGGTGTTGCTGTCCAGGCTGGCCGTTCCCCACAGGGCCTGCGTCAGCTCGGCGCGGCTGACGAGCTTGTTGGGGCGTTCCATGAAGTAGCGCAGCAGCAGGAATTCACGGACCGGCAACTGGATCGACCGGCCGCGTACATAGACGTGAAAGCCCGCGGGATCAAGCTCGATGTCACCGACGATCAGCGGCTCGGCCGAGCCGTCGCCCCTCCGGCCCGACATGAGCAGCGGGACGATCTCCTCCGTCCGGTACGGGCGGGCCACGAAGGCGAGAGCGCCGGCCGCCACCGCCGCCGTCGCCTCCTCCGCCCCGTCCGGCCCGGCACCCACGATGACGGGCACCGGGTGGAGGCGGGCGATCAGCTCGGTGACCCGGGCCGCGCTGACCACCGGCAGCGGGGCACCGAGCAGGACCGCACCCGGGTGCCGGGTGCCGACCTGCAGGAGAGCCTCGGCGCCGTCGTGGCAGACCACGGTTCGGATGCCCGCACCCTTGAAACGGGCCAGGGCCTTGGCCGCCAGTTCCGCGTCGGGCTCCACGAGCAGGAGGTCCGGGCGCGGTTCGTCGTCGGCCGCGCCCCGCACGGCAGTGGGCTGGGGCCGGTGTTCTTCGGGTGTCACCCGGGATACTCCTCCACGTGCTGCGCGCAAAGGGACGGACACGGGACCTGCTCTCTCAGCCGAAGCGGCCGGAGATGTAGTCCTCCGTGCGCTGGTCGGAGGGGTTGGAGAAGATCCGCTCGGTCTCGTCGTACTCGACGAGCCGGCCGTGGCGTACGCCCTTGTCGTCCACGTCCGCCGTGAAGAACGCGGTGCGGTGCGAGACGCGGGCCGCCTGCTGCATGTTGTGGGTGACGATGACGATCGTGAACTCCTCGGCCAGGTGCTCCATGAGGTCCTCGATCTTCGCCGTGGCGATCGGGTCCAGGGCCGAGCAGGGCTCGTCCATGAGGATCACCTCGGGCTTGACCGCGATCGTGCGGGCGATGCACAGACGCTGCTGCTGACCGCCGGAGAGCGCCAGCGCGGAGGTCTTCAGCTTGTCCTTGACCTCGTCCCACAGCGCGGCGTTCGTCAGGGTCTCCTCGACCAGGTCGTCGAGGTTGCCCTTGAAGCCGCCCACCCTCGGCCCGTACGCGATGTTGTCGTAGATCGACTTCGGGAACGGGTTGGGCTTCTGGAAGACCATGCCGATACGGCGGCGCACCTCGATGGGGTCGACCTCGCGGCCGTACAGGTCCTCGTCGTGGTAGCGGATCTTGCCCGCGACCCGGGCGGTGGGCACCAGGTCGTTCATGCGGTTGAAGCAGCGCAGCACGGTCGACTTGCCGCAGCCGGACGGGCCGATCATCGCGGTGATCTCACGGTGCCCGATGTTCATGTTGACGTCGCGGACGGCCTCGTGGTCGCCGTAGAAGACCGACAGGCCGCCGACCTCGAAGACCGTGTTGAGCACGGAGGGGGCGTTGCGGTAGGTGACCTTCGGCGCCTTCATGCCGCCGGCGGAGTCGGAGGGAGAGGTCATGGCGGTCTCCTGCGGAGAGGTTATGGCGGTGACGGGACTGCTGGTCGATGAGGACACGGGGATCACCAACGCCTGGAGTAGCGGTTGCGGAGCCAGATCGCGATGGCGTTCATGACCAGCAGGATCCCGAGCAGCAGGATGATGGCCGCGGCGGCCAGGTGGTGGAACTCCTCACGGGACTGGCTGATCCAGTTGTAGATCTGGACCGGGAGCACGGTGTAGGAGCTCTGCAGACCCTCGGGGTTGAACATGACGAAGGTGACCGCGCCCAGCATGATCACCGGCGCCGCCTCACCGATCGCCCGGGACAGCGCGAGGATCGAGCCGGTGGCCATGCCCGGGATCGCGGCCGGCAGCACCTGACGCCAGATGGTCTGCCACTGCGTCGCGCCCAGGGCGAGTGAAGCCTGCCGGATGGACTGCGGCACGGCCCTGATCGCCTCCCGCGACGCGATGATCACCACCGGCAGCACCAGCAGGGAGAGCGTCAGAGCGGCGGTGAGCACCGTGGTGCCCAGCCCGAACTGCCGTGCCAGCAGGCCCAGTCCGAGGATGCCGTAGATGATCGAGGGCACCGCGGCCAGGTTCTGGATGTTGACCTCGATCAGCCGGTTGTACCAGCGGCTCGAGTCCGCGTACTCCTCCAGGTAGATCGCCGCCATGATGCCGGTGGGCAGGCAGAACAGCGCCGTGAAGCTGATGACCCAGATCGTGCCCATGATGGCCGACTGGGCACCCGCGTTCTCGGGGCGGCGGATCGAGGGGAAGTTGTTCCACAGCCTGGCGTCCAGGCGCGGCCACGCCTCGACGACGAGGTACGCGAGGAGAGAGACCAGGAAGATGATGCCGAGGGCCAGACAGGCCAGCAGCAGCCAGCGGAACAGGCTCTCGCCGGGCCGGAACCGTGGTCCGGCCAGCATTCCACGGCCGGATGCCGCCGGGGCCACGTCCTTGACGGGGGCGCTCATTCGTACACCTCCCGGTACTTGCGCACCAACCGGATGCTGATCAGGTTCATCAGGAAGGTCGCCACGAAGAGCAGGGCGCCCACAGCGAAGACCGTGTTGTACGCGATCGAGTCCACCGGCACGTCACCGGAGGCGGCCCGCGCGATGAACGCGGTCATCGTCTCCATCTCCTTGAGCGGATTGAACGTGAGGTCGGGTGTCGAGCCCGCCGCGATCAGAACGATCATGGTCTCGCCGACGGCCCGCGAAATGCCCAGAACACAGGCGGCGACGATCCCGGACAGCGCGGCGGGAACGACGACGCGGGTCGAGACGGTGCGCTTGCCGGAGCCGAGCGCGTAGGCGCCGTCACGCAGCGCGTGCGGCACCGCGGACAGGGCGTCCTCGGTGAGCGAGGCGATGGTCGGCACGATCATCACGCCCATCACCAGCCCGGCCGCGAGGCCGTTGCGCACCGCGGGCGTCCAGCCCTCCGGCAGGATGTCCTGCAGCAGCGGGGTGATGAACGCGAGCGCGAAGAAGCCGTAGACCACGGTGGGGATCCCGGCCAGGACCTCCAGGCTGGGCTTGAGCACCTGCCGGACGCGCGGTCTGGCGTACTCGCTGAGGTAGATCGCCGCACCGAGACCGACGGGGATCGCGACCAGGACGGCGATAGCCGTGATCATCAGCGTCGCGGCCACCAGGGGCAGCACGCCGAAGTGCTTGTCGGCGAACAGCGGTGTCCACAACGTACCGGTGAAGAACTCACCGATGTCGACCTGCCCGAAGAACTCGACGGCCGGCGGGATCAGGGAGATGACGATCCCCGCCGTGGTGGCGACCGACACCAGGGCCGCGGTCAGCAGCAGCCCCTTGATCACGGCCTCGCCGTAGCGCGGACGAGTCCGCCGCAGGGACCGGGTACCGGTCCCCGCAGCGGACTGATCGGTGGGGCTTGTCACGGGTTGGCCTTCTTGAGCTTGTCCAGGGCCGCCTCGAGCTCCGTCTCCTGCTCGGCGTTGAGCGGGATGAACTTCGAGTCCTCGGCGATCTGCTTGTGGTTCCCGACGTAGAACTCGACGAAGTCGAGAACCTGCGGCTTCTTCAGCGCCTCGGCCGAGGGGTAGATGAAGAGCTGCCGGCCGAGCGGCTGGTACGTACCGTCCTGCACGGTCTCCACGCTCGGCGTGACACAGCCGTCGCCGCCGTCGACCTGGAGGAGCTTCAGCTTGTCCGCGTTCTCCTCGTAGTAGGAGAAGCCGAAGTAGCCCATGCCGCCCTTGGTCCCGGACACGCCGGTCACGGTGACGTTGTCGTCCTCGCTGCCGCTGTAGTCGGTGCGCGAGGCGCCTTCCTCACCGTTGATGGCGTCGGTGAAGTAGTCGAAGGTGCCCGAGTCGGTGCCCGCACCGAAGAGCTTCAGCGGCTCGTCGGGGAACTTGGAGTCGACCTGGTTCCAGTTGTTGACCTTGGAACCGGGCTCCCAGATCTTCTTGAGCTGCTCGACGGTCAGGCAGTCCGCCCAGTCGTTGTCCTTGCTGACCACGACGGAGAGACCGTCGTTGGCGACCGAGAACTGTTCGTACTTGACGTTGTTCTCTTCGCAGGTCTTGATCTCCTCGTCCTTGATGGCACGGGAGGCGTTGGAGATGTCGGTCTCGCCGACGCAGAACTTCTTGAAACCGCCGCCGGTGCCGGAGGTGGCCACCGTGACCTGCACCTTGCTCTTGCCCGGCTCCTCGGCGTAGAACTCCGAGGCCGCGCTGGTCAGCGGAGCGACCGTACTGGAACCGTCGATCGCCACCTTGCCCGACAGTTCATCACCACTGCCGCCCGAGTCGGCGTCACCGCCGCCGCACGCGCTCGCAGCAAGCATCACAGCAGCCGTCAGAGCCAAAGGAGCCTTGGCCCGGCGCAACGAAGTGGAAATGTTCACGACTCTCGATCCTCGTGTCTGCCGGGTCCCCCGGCGGTCTGGATCAGGGCGCTGGTGCGCTCCGTTTCGGACACTTGAATCGAAGCCAGGCTATATGAACAGCGGATGTACGGAGGACCCCAGAAGCATGAACGATAGCGGGTCATCTATATAGATCGATCATGTTTCATTGTGACGGACGGTCGCATGTCGGTGACGCGGAGATTCCGCTTCGCAAGGTTTCCGCCAAGCACACACCATTCAGGGTCACAGATGCGCCATGCGCGGGAAAAGTCGCTCCATCTCTCCAGGACAGGAGTTCGACCGGAGTTCACCGTTCTGCCACCTGACCGCGGGTGGTCTGCGCCTAGCGTCACGGATCGACGGTCGCCTATCTTCCCGGGCGTCCGGAACCACCCGTCCTTCTCCGTACGGAGGAACCGTGCCCGATCAGCCCGGCGCCCGAACCGGCCGACCCGCCGCCCTGCCCCTGCTGCCCGCCGGCCACAACACCGCCCGGTCCGCGCTGACCTGCCGGTACCGCTGCGGCGACGCCTGCTCCCACGACGCGCCCAACCGCTCGCTCAACACGTACTTCGGTGACGTCGTGCAACAGGCCCTCTCCCGCAGAGGCGTCCTGAAAAGCAGCGCCGTCGTGGCCCTGGCCGCCGGCGGCGGCGTCACACTCGCGACATCGCCCGCCGCCGCAGCGCCGGCCACGTCGGCTTCGGGCGGACGCCCGCCGCGCGGCCTGGACTTCGAGCCGGTGGCCCCCAACACGGCGGACACCGTGACGATCCCCGCCGGCTACGCCCAGCAGGTCGTCATCCGCTGGGGCGACCCGGTCCTCGCCGGGGCGGCCCGCTTCGACGCCCGCGCCCAGAGCGCGAAGAAGCAGGCACGGCAGTTCGGCTACAACGCCGACTACATGGCCCTGCTGGACCTGCCGCGCCGCCGCGGCCACCAGCTGCTCGTGGTCAACCACGAGTACACCAACGAAGAGATCATGTTCTACGGCTACGTACCGTCCGCTCCGACCCGCGAACAGGTCGAGATCGCCTGGGCGGCACACGGCCTGACGGTCCTGGTGGTTCGCGCCGACGACTGCTCCGGCCGTCTGTGGCCGGTGGTCGGCGACGCGCTGAACCGCCGTGTCACCGCCACCACCCCCATCCGCCTCACCGGACCGGCGGCCGGCAGCGACCTCGTGAAGACGGCCGCCGACCCGACCGGCCGCACGGTCCTGGGCACCCTGAACAACTGCGGTGGCGGCACCACCCCGTGGGGAACCGTCCTGTCGGGCGAGGAGAACTTCAACCAGTACTTCGCCAACGCCGCCGCGGTCACCGACCCGGTCACGAAGGCACGCCTGGCCCGCTACGGCCTGCCGACCGGGGCCAGCCAGCGCCAGTGGGAGCGGTTCGACGACCGCTTCGACATCGGCAAGGAGCCCAACGAGCCCAACCGGCACGGCTGGATCGTCGAGATCGACCCGCACGACCCGACGTCCACCCCGCGCAAGCGCACCGCGCTGGGCCGCTTCAAGCACGAGGCCGCCGAGCCCCGCCTGACCCCCGACGGCCGCGTCGCCCTGTACATGGGCGACGACGAACGCTTCGACTACCTCTACAAGTACGTCTCCAAGCACGCCTACAAGAAGGGCAGCAGCCGCGCCGCCCGCGAGCACAACATGGGCCTGCTCGACGAAGGCACCCTGTACGTCGCCAAGTTCACCGGCGACAGCCCGGCCGCCGAGATCGACGGCACCGGAAAGCTGCCCAGCGACGGGGAGTTCGACGGCAGCGGCGAATGGATCCCGCTCGCGTCCGGCTCGGTGTCCCACGTGCCCGGGATGACCGCCGCGGAGGTGTACGTCTTCACACGCCTGGCCGCCGACAAGGCGGGCGCGACGAAGATGGACCGCCCCGAGGACGTCGAACCGCACCCGACCACCGGCCGCGTGTACGTCGCCCTGACCAACAACAAGGACCGCGGCGCCACCGGCAAGGCCGGCCCCGACGAGGCCAACCCCCGCAACGGCAACAAGCACGGCCACATCCTGGAGCTGGAGGAGCGGCGCGGTGACGCGGCCTCGAAGTCCTTCAGCTGGCGCCTGATGCTGGTCTGCGGCGACCCCGAGGACCCCTCGACGTACTTCGCCGGCTTCGACAAGAACAAGGTCAGCCCGATCTCCTGCCCCGACAACGTCGCCTTCGACACCCACGGCAACCTGTGGATCGCCACCGACGGGGCCGCACTGGGCTTCCACGACGGCCTGTTCGCCGTACCCGTCAAGGGCTCCGAGCGCGGCCACGTGCAGCAGTTCATGACCATGCCCAAGGGCGCCGAGTGCTGCGGCCCGATCATCACCGAGGACCGCATCCTGGTCGCCCCCCAGCACCCGGGTGAGACCGACGGCGCCACGGCCGAGAACCCGGGCTCGCGGTGGCCCGACGGGCCGGGCAGCCTTCCGCGGCCGTCGGTCGTGACGGTGTGGAAGGAGAGGCGCCGCTAAGGACCCTTCTTCGGCTGCCCGGGGGCCACCGGCCTTCCGGGCAGCGTCATGTCCCGCCCGACCCGTGTCCCCCCGTTTCTCAATGGGCCATGAGGCCGGGCGGTTTGGGGCCGGGTGGCCCCGCACCAGGGCCGTGCCCCTCCCGTCGCGCCCCGGGCCGACAGAGCATCGAAGTGTCACTTCAAGAGGCGTTGAAATGGCCCGGAGGTGTCCGATGGACGGCGCTGCGTTCGCCATGGTGGGCGGACTGCTCGTGCTGTCCGTCGTCTTCCGGAATGCTCGGCCTGGGCGTCGCGTTCGCCGCGGTGCCGTTCCTGGCGATGTTCATGTCGGACCTGGTGGACCAGGTGCAGCCGCTGAGCCTGCTGCTCAACGGCATCACCGCACTCTCCGCCGCGTTCGGCTTCGCCCGCGGCGGTCTGATCGACTGGCGCCGCGCGCTCGGACTGGCCGCGGTCACCACCGCCTTCGCCCCGCTCGGAGCACTGCCTGCACCACCTGCTACGCCGCCGAACACAGCGGAAACCCCACCACCCCGGCCGATGTCCCGCGTGCCCGCCGCCGCACCGACCTGATCGGAGGACAGCGGTGACCACCACCCAGCGGGCCCACACCAGCCACCAGGTGCGGGGCCCGCACCACCCCCGACGGCCCCGCCCACATCGAGGCAGCCGACGTGAACGGGAGACGGGGGTCACCGCGTAACGCGGGCAACCACGACAGGGCGGGCCCGCTGCCTGGGGCATCGTCTCCTGCCCTGGCAGCGGGGCCCGGCCGTCTGTGGTTCTCCCCCCGCACTGCGGCGAGCCGGCCGCCGGCCCACCCGGAGCGGTACAGGTGATCGGTGGGCACATGCAGGGGCCGTTCCTCGTGGGAGTCAGCGCACCAGTGCGTCCGCCTTGCGCTCGCGGATCTCCACCGGCTCGGGGTCGACAACGCCGAGACGGCTTCCGGGGACCTGGGTGAACTGCAGGAAGCGCGAGAGGGGCCCGACATGGGTCAGGTGGAGCTCGTGCATGGCCCTGGTGCAGGCGATGTAGAGCATGCCCTTGTCGATCTCGTTGGCGTAGTTCGCGTCGTCCACGTCCGGGACGATCACGGTGTCGAACTCCAGGCCCTTGGCGATGTGCGCCGAGGTGATGACGGTGCCGGCGCTGAACTCCGTGCTCTCGTAGTCGAGGAAGGTCAGCTCGACGCCGGCCGCCGACAGGGTCCGGTACAGCTCCTCCGCCTGCGCGACCGTCTTGCAGACGATGCCGAGGGAGCGGTACTCGCTCTGCCGGTGCCGCCCGACCAGCGCCAGGATCTCCGCCTCCTGCTTCTTCCGGTCCGCGGCGGCGACGACCCGCGGCGGCAGCCCGTGCCGCTCGATCGGGACGAGCTTGTCGTTGCGCGAGATGTGCTGCGCGAAATCCGTGATCTCGGACGTGGAGCGGTAGCTCTTGCACAGCTCCAGGCAGTCCGCCTCCGGGAAGATGTCGCGGATCACCGGCAGCGAGGAGGAGCTGAGCGGGTTCACCGACTGGTTGGCGTCCCCGAGGATCGTCATCCTGCAGGAGAACAGCTCGCGCAGCACCGCGTACTGGACGGGCGCGTAGTCCTGCATCTCGTCCACCAGGAGGTGCCGGATGCGGCCGTAACCCTCCTGCCGGGACGTCCTGATCATGGTGTACACCAGCGGGAAGACGTCCGCGTACTCGATCTTCTTCCGGCCGAGCGGCTTGAACAGGCCCCTGCGCCCAGGGTCCTGGTAGAACGCCTTGTACAGGGCGAACGCGTCCTTGTGGGGAAACATGGCACGCACCTGCTTGCGGATGCCGTTGCTGTCCGCCGCCGACCACTTGCCGCCCTTGTCCAGCACCTCCTGCCGCAGCCGGCTCGCGGCGCTCTCGGCGAGGAGGTCCAGCCGGGCGAAGACGGGCAGGCCCCGCGAGGCCGCGAAGGCGTCGGCGACCCAGTCCTCCGACAGCCGCTTGCTCCTCTGCTCGATCTGCCTCGGCGTGAAGTCCTCGTCCCCGCGCGCGGCGAGCCACGCTTCGAGCAGGGTGACGAACTCCGGCGCCGCCTTGAAGCGCATCCGCTCGGCCGCCGCGTCGTCCGTCCCGTCGAGCAGTTTGACCACCTGCTCGCTGAAGGTCTCGAACTCCGTCACCTTGGCGAGAAACCGGTCGGCGATCCTCTCGAAGTCGATCTCCGCGATCTGCTCCTCGCCGAGTTCGGGAAGGACGTTGGCGATGTAGTCACCGAAGACCTTGTTGGGGGAGAGGATCATGACGTTGTCGGACGACAGGGAGTCCTTGAAGCGGTAGAGCAGGAACGCCACCCGGTGCAGGGCGATGGACGTCTTCCCGGAACCCGCCACACCCTGCAGGATCAGCACCTGCGCCGTCTCGTTGCGGATCACCTCGTTCTGTTCGCGCTGGATCGTCGCGACGATGTTCTTCATCCTGTCGTCGGAGGACTCGCTCAGCTCCCGCTGCAGGATCTCGTCGCCGATGGTCAGCGCGCTGTCGAACATGTACTCAAGGCGGTCGCCCGCGATCTTGTACTGGCGCTTGCCCGTGATCGTGCCGTGGACGGTGCCGCCCGGAGCCTCGAAGTGCGCGGCACCCGACTCGAAGTCGTAGTAGAGGCTGGAGACCGGGGCCCGCCAGTCGTGAACCAGGATCTCCTGGGTCTGAGGGTCCGAGAAGTCATGGACACCGATGTAGTGGCCCTTCCCCTCCCCGTCGTCTGCCCGGCGGAAGTCGACACGGCCGAAGTAGGGCGATTCCAGCAGGCGCTCCATGTGCCGGCGCACCGTCACGACGCCGTCGCCCACGCCGACGGAGGTGTTGACCTCGGTGCGCATGGCGGCCTTCTCCGCAGCGTCCATGTCGCGCCAGTTCTCCCACATGAACTCCTTCTGCTCCTGGATGGTCCTGGCGGTCCGGTCGATGGAGGCGCTGAGCCGCTCCAGCTCCCGTTTCAGCAGGCGCACCGTCTCGGCCAGGTACTGCCGCTCTTGCTCTTCGTCTCGCGTCTGCAGGTCCGTCAAGGCCGTCTCCGGTTCAGATGTCCACGTCGAGTCTACTGTCACGTTAGAGTAGGGTAGACGTACAGCCTGGGCGCGCGTCGACCGTGAACGAGCACAGCCGGGGTCGACAGCCCTCCGCCGCGGTGGTGTCGAGGCCGAGCGCCA
The DNA here is from genome assembly GCF_033441795.1 of Streptomyces sp. ADMS. NCBI lineage: Bacteria > Bacillati > Actinomycetota > Actinomycetes > Kitasatosporales > Streptomycetaceae > Streptomyces > Streptomyces sp. ADMS. Next base: position 20,587 of record NZ_JAVFVX010000112.1, read on the forward strand.
CTGCGGGTCGGAGACGGTCGCGAACACGCCGATCGGAAGCCACAGCGACGCGAGCCGCGCACGCGGACGGGAAGCGTGCGGAAACGGACGTCGCGTCGGCCTGGCGAGGCAGGCATACGGATGGACCGCGGCAATCAGCACTCTCTCGCGACGACAGAGTTTCCCCCGGGCGTCGAACACGTTCGCGCACATCGGGAAGTACTCCACCGCCGCCGTGAGACGCAGCCGAAGGAGGGCAGCCCCTTGACCGGGCGGGAGTTCGACGCGGACGGGGTCTCTGTCCGCAGGGGGTGGTGGCGCAAGCGCACCCGTGCCGGCAGGCTCCGAATCCGCGGGGCCCGGCTGACGCTTCTGACCAGCTGTGGCGTGGAGATCGACAGCGAGGTGCTGCCGCGCGTCCGCGCGACGGCGCCCTGGTACGCCCCGGCCGGTTTCGTGCGGCTGGTGCTGGCCGGCCGGACGTACTGGGTCCGGCTCACGGCCCAGCGTGCCCGGAGGGCCGTGGAGGCCGTGACGGCATGGCGCCACGAGCAGTAGGGACTGTCCGGCCGCTGCAGCACCCTGCCGTCAGTCGGCGTCAAGCCGCTTGACGGTTGCGTGGGGGCGACGCAGCAGGCCGGCGAGGTCCCGCAGCAGAGGGAAGGCGTGCGCGCCGGCCGCCATCGGGGCGGAGCACGCCGCGTCGGGAGACTTCTTGGCGATGACGCGGCGGGCGTTCGCTGCGGCCCCGTTCGCGGAGTGCACCACAAGCTGAACGACCGGGGGCGGCCGGATCACTCCTCGGGCGCGGGCGTACGGGCGAGAAGTACCGCGAGCGCGGCGAGGGCGGGAAGTGCGGCGAGGACGACGAGCGCGGGGCCGTAGTCGCCGGTGATGTCGTGGCCGAGGGAGACGGCGAGGGGGCCGAAGGCGCTGGCTGCGATGGTGACGGTGTGGGCGGTGCCGCGGATGGCGCCGAGGTGGGCGGTGCCGAAGTAGCGGGGCAGGGTGGCCGACTCGACGACGCGCAGCAGGCCGCCGGAGGTGCCGAGCAGGATGCCGTAGCCGATGGCCGTCCAGCCTGGTGAGACCAGGCGGGCCGAGAGTACGCCGCAGGCCAGGATCGCCATCGCGGCGGTGAGCACGATCTTGGGCGGGAGGCGGTCGACGAGGGTGCCGACGGCGAGGGTGGCGAGAAGGGCGGCGGCGGTCTGGGGCAGGAAGTTGGCGGCGGCCTCGGCCGGGGTGAGGCCGCGTTCGCCGAGCAGGGCGATCTGGTGGAAGTTCAGGCCGGTGGTGAGCATGCTGCTGGCGGCCAGGCAGGCGGCGACCGCCCAGAAGATGCTGGTGCGCAGGGCCCGGCGCAGCGGCCAGCCGGTCAGCGGGGCGTGGGGGTCGGTGTCCTTGTCCGGGGTGATGCCGTCGACGTGCTGGCCGATGTCGGCGGGGCGGTTGCGGATGCCGAACAGGGCGAGAGGGAGGACGACGGCCCAGACTGCGACGCCTTCGATGGCCCACGCCTGGCGCCAGCCGTATGCGGCGATAAGGCGTTCGATCAGGAGAGGGGCGAGGGAGATCCCGGCGGTGCCGACGGCGCCGGTGATGCCGAGGGCGAGGCCGCGGCGCCTGTCGAACCAGTAGGCGACCGTGGTCGTGGCCACCAGGGACAGCGCGCCCTGACCCGCCATGCGGATGCCCACGAACCCGGCCGTCAGGCCCACCAGCCCGGTGACGAAGGACAGGGCGATGAGGATCGTACCGAAGACGGCCGCCACGACGGTGATCACCCGGCGCGGGCCGTGACGGTCGATCATCCGCCCGACCAGGGGCATGGCGCAGGCGCCGACGAGGGTGCCGGTGAGGTAGGCGGTGGAGACCTGGGTGCGGCTGACGCCGAGGTCGGTGATGAGCGGGTCGACGAAGACCGAGACGCCGGTGGTCTGGCCGGGAGCCGTCATCGCCATGGCGAGGGCGCTGTAGGCGACGATGCGCCAGCCGTGGAAACGCCCGCCGGATGCGGAGCCGGCGGGGGCGGTCGGATCGGTGGCGGTACTCAAGGGTTTGGCGGTGCGGGGCAGGGTTCCTCCTCCCGGCCGTCTCCTCTGTCCCCAAGGAGCAGCATCGGGTGGCGTTGGGCCGGACTTAGGGTTGTCAGGACATTGTCCAGGCCCGGCCCACACACGGACAGACCGCCCTGCCCCGCCGTGTTCGTGGTCGGGAAAGGGCGGTCGGTCGGTCGGTCGGTCAGTCAGTGACCGCCGGTGAGTTGTCCCGCCAGCTTGTCGTGCATCTCCGCGCTGGGCTTGTTCAGGCCGATGATGGTGACCTTCTTGCCTCGCTGCTTGTACTTGGTCTCGATGGCGTCCAGGGCGGCGACCGTGGAGGCGTCCCAGATGTGAGCGTCGGAGAGGTCGATGACCACGTCGTCCGGGTCGTCCCTGTAGTTGAACTGGTAGACGAGGTCGTTGGAGGAGGCGAAGAACAGCTCGCCGGTGACCGCG